>JBDIAF010000095.1:0-6414 GCA_039812245.1 Agromyces sp.
TGGTCTCCGTGTTAGGTTGATGGCCGGTTCGCCCTGCCGGCCTGGGGTTCGGCGTGCCGCGACCCGAACGCGACCAGGCACCGAGGGGGAGGCAGATGGGCGTCTTCGCAGCTCGCCGCCCGAGCCGTCGTGCCATCGCCTCCGCGACCGCCCTCGCGGTGCTCGCCGGCGTGCCGATCGGCTTCGCGGTGCTGCACCAGGGCTTCCCGGTCACCGACCCCGACCTCCGCGTCCGAGATGTGTGGGTGACCAATGCCGAGGAGCTGCTCGCGGGCCGGCTGAACCGGCAGATCGAAGAGCTGGATGCCGCGGTGGCCACCACCTCGAACACGACCGACGTCTTCCAGCACGGCGACGACGTCTTCCTCTACGACGCCTCTGCGGGTGCGGTCGAGCGCATCGATCCTGCGTTCACGACCCTCGTGCAGCGCATCGACGTGCCGCCGGCCTCCGAACTCGCCTACGGAGGCGACGTGCTCGCCGTGCTCTCGCCCAAGGGGGAGCTGTGGGCGGTGCCCGCCGCGGGCGAGCTCGCCTTCGATTGGCGCGGCACCGACCCGGTCGCCGAGCTCGGAAGCGGTTCGCACGTGGCGGTGAGCGAGAAGGGAACGGTCTTCGCGACCGACGCGAAGGACGGCGAGGTGCTGAGCCTCGAGCGCGGCGCCGAGAAGCCGCAGCTGCGCGCGGTCGGCGAGATCGGCGAGCACCAGCTGGCCGCGATCGGCGAGAAGCCCGTCCTCCTCGACACCGAGGCCGAGCGGCTCGTCGTCGACGATCGCCGGATCGAGCTGCCGGGCGGCGCGCTGAAGCTGCAGCGGTCGGGCCCAGGGGCATCCGACGCCGTGATCGCGAGCGATGACGGACTGCTGTTCGCGCCGCTCGGGGGCGGCGAGGTGCGCACGGTCGAGCACGGAGGCGGCGGCGCCGCCGAGAAGCCCGACGGCATCGCGGCGCCGGTCAGGGTCGGCAGCTGCGTGCACGGCGCCTGGGCCGAGGCCGGGCGCTACCTCGCGGTGTGCGACGACGAGAAGCCGCGCGGCATCGACATCGACCAGTCGACCGCCGGCGCCCGGCTCGAGTTCCGGGTGAACCGCGACGTCGTGGTGCTCAACAACGTCGCCAACGGCGACAGCTGGCTCGTCGACTCCGACCTCCGCCTCGTCGACAACTGGGAGGAGGTGACCCCGCCCGAAGAGACCGACGAGCTCGAGGGCGAGGAGAAGAGCGCCCAGCAGACCTTCGAGGACACCCTCGCCGAGCGCACCGATCAGAACCGGCCGCCCGTCGCCCGCGACGACGACTACGGCGTCCGCCCGGGGCGCACGAGCATCGTCGAGGTGCTCGAGAACGACACCGACCCCGACGGCGACGTGCTCACCGTCTCGAAGGTCGACGAGATCGCCGAGGCCGCCGGCCGCCTCGACGTCATCGACGGCGGACGCGCCCTGCAGTACACGCCGGCCGACGGCGCCGCGGGCACGCTGAGCTTCCGCTACACCGCCGACGACGGCCGCGGCGGCGTGGCCGAGGCATCCGTCAACCTGCGCGTCGTGCCCGAGAGCGAGAACCAGCCGCCGGTCGCGATGCGCAACGGCGCGGTGAGCGTCGAGCAGGGCCAGCAGATCAGCTACAACCTGCTCGCCGACTGGAACGACCCCGACGGCGACGACCTCTACCTCGTCGACGCCGCGCCGACGAGCGGCGACGTCGTGCGCACGAGCCCCGACGGCTACGTCACCTTCGAGCACAAGTCGGCCGAGCTGGGCCTGAAGGAGGTCGCATACACGGTCTCCGACGGCCAGACCTCGGCGAGCGGCGCGTTCACCGTCGACGTGAAGCCCGCGGGCTCGCTGAACCCGGTGGGCACCCCCGACTTCGCGCAGGTCTTCGTCGGCGAGACGAGCCTGCTCGAGCCCCTCGTGAACGACCTCTCTCCCTCCGGGGCGCCGATCACGCTGCTGGGCGTGGCCGACACGCCTCCGGGCGCCACCCTGACGCCGAACCTGGAGCGCGGCACGATCGCGTTCTCGAGCGGGCAGGCGGGGGAGTACGTCTTCCTCTACGACCTCGCGGCGGGCGCCACCGTGAGCAAGGGCCTCATCCGGGTGCAGGTCGTCGAACCTCCCGACGAGGCGCCGGCGCCGATCGCCGTGAAGGACACCGCCTACCTGCGGCCGGGGGAGCCCACCTCGGTCTCGGTGCTCGCCAACGACGTGTCGCCGTCGGGGCGGGTGCTCGCGGTGCAGTCGATCGACGACTCGGCGACGGAGGACCTCGTCTCGGTCGAGCTGCTCACGAACACGGTCGCGCGGGTGAGCGCGTCGGAGGCGCTCGACCACCAGCTCCAGTTCGAGTACACCGTCTCCGACGGCATCAATACCTCGACGTCGACCGTGACGGTCGTGCCCGTTCCGCCACTCGTGAAGCACCAGCCGCCCGTCGCGCTCGACGACGCAGCGGTCGTACGGGCGGGCGACATCGTGACGGTGCCCGTGCTCGACAACGACTACCACCCCGATGCCGCGACCCTGCACCTCTCGCCCGAGCTCGACCTCGGCGGCGCGCCAGGGGCGCTCGCGTTCACCGACGAGACCGAGCTGCGCTTCCAGGCGCCGGACGCGCCGGGCATTCACACCGTCGTCTACACCGTGACCGACGACTTCGAGCAGACGGCCCGGGCCACCGCCACCTTCACCGTGGTCGGGCGCGACGCCGAGAACCGTGAGCCGCTCCCGACGCCGCTCGTCTCGCGCACCTTCGCCGGCTCCGCCGTGAAGATCGACGTGCCGCTCGACGGCATCGACCCCGATGGCGACTCGGTCGTGCTCACGGGCATCGACACCGCGCCGTCGCTGGGGCGCGTCGTCGAGCGCACCAGCACCTCGTTCACCTACGAGGCGTTCGCGGGCGGCAGCGGCACCGACGAGTTCTCGTACGTCATCCGTGACACCTTCGGGGCCGAGGCCGTCGGCACGATCCGCATCGGGGTCATCCCGCGCCCGGCGGTGCAGGCGCCGCCGAAGGCGGTCGACGACGCGATCGAGATGAAGCCCGGTCGCACCGTCGGCGTCGACGTGCTGCTGAACGACTCCGACCCGAGCGGCTACAGCCTGCACGTCGCCAAGCTGCCCGAGATCGACGAGGGCATCGAGGCCGAGATCCGCGACCGGCGTCGCGTCGTGGTCACCGCGCCCGACGGCGAGGGCGCCTACACCGTCCGGTACCAGGTCTCGAACGGCCACGGCGGCACCGACACCGGCTTCCTGCAGATCGCGGTCAGCGAGGACGCGGTGATCGACCCGCCCACCGCGGAGGACCAGGTCATCGAGCCCGAGCGGCTCGTCGCCGGCGAGGACGCGGTCGTCGATCCGCTGAAGGACGCGACGAACCCGGGCGGCCTCGTCGAAGACCTCGCGGTCACCCTCGAAGGGCCCAACGCCGACCGCGCCGAGGTCGGGGCCGATGGCACCATCTCGGTGCGTCCCGGGCGCGAGCGCTACGCCGTCGCCTTCCGCCTGACGAACGAGCTCGACGAGCTCTCGGCGATGGCGTTCGTGATCGTGCCGCCGGTGCCATCGGGAGACGACGTGCCCGAGCAGACCCAACGGCCCAAGACGCCCGAGGAGATCGCGGCCGAGGAGCGCGCGAAGTTCCCGGCTCCCTATCTGAAGCAGCTCGGCGAGATCGTCGTGCCGATGAACGGCAGCATCGAGTGGTCGGTCGGCCAGCTCGTCGAGGTCCCCTCGGGTCAGCCCGCGACGATCCTCTCGGCGTCCGCCACGAATGCCCGCTCGGCGCCCATGGTGAGCGGCACCGAGCTGCGTTTCCAGCCCGCGAAGGACTACCGCGGGCCGGCGACCGTGACCTTCGAGGTCACCGACGGCAAGGGGGCCGACGACCCCGTCGGTCGCCGGGCCATCCTGAGCTTCCCGATCACGGTCGGCGACCCGGGGTTCAACGACGTCGCACCGACGTTCACGCCGAGCAGCGAGACGATCGAGGCCGGCGAGAAGCCGCTCGACATCGACCTGCGCCAGATGACCGACCAGCCGAACCCCGACAACATCCAGAAGATCAGCTACACGGGCCTCACCGGGCAGACGGCCGAGATCAAGGGCCAGATCGTCGACGGTGCGACCCTGCGCGTCGAGGCCCCGCTCGGCGTGCAGCCCGGCACCTCGACGCGGCTCTCGTTCCAGCTGAAGTTCAACGAGTTCACCGTGCCCGGCTACGTCGACGTGAAGGTCGTCTCGTCGACCCGGGCGAAGCCCAAGGCCAACCCCGACCCCGGAACGGGCGAGCTCGAGGTGAAGCGGGGCGGCTCCGTCACCGTTCCGGTGCTCGAGAACGACTTCAACCCGTTCGAGCAGGACGGCGTGCCGCTCACCGTGATCGGCGCCGAAGTGGTGAGCGTGGGGGCGAACGCGACCGCGAGCTTCACGGCGGACTCGGTGACGGTCAAGACCGGCTCGGCATTCGTCGGCACGGTCGCGGTGAACTACCGCATCGAGGACGGCACCAAGGATCCGAGCCGGCAGACGCAGGGGCAGGTGACCGTCGTCGTGCGCGACGTCCCCGATGCACCGGGCGCGCCCGAGATCGTGTCGTCGGGCAGCGGACAGGTGACCGTCAAGTGGAACGCCCCCGCCAACAACAACTCGCCGATCACCGGGTACGCGCTGACCTGGACCGGTGGCGGCGGGCCGAAGACGTTCGGTGCGGCCGCAGCCGGCACGAACCAGACGATCACGGGCCTCACCAACGGTCAGGCGTACACCTTCCAGGTGAGCGCGGAGAACAAGATGGGCCCGGGCCCGGCCTCCGGCTCGTCGGCCGCGGTCACGCCGTGGGGCACGCCGACGGCCCCGCAGGGCGTGAGGATCACGAAGTCCGGCTCGGCTCCGGCCGATCTCTCGGCGTCGTGGGCCGCGCCGGCGGACACCGGCGGCGGTGGCGTGACCTACGAGTACCGCTTGAACGGCGGCGGCTGGACCGCCACCTCTGGGCGCGGCGCGAGCTTCAACAACGTCGGCGCGGGCACCTACACCTTCGAGGTGCGGGCGAAGAACGGCGGCGGCCTCACCGGCCCGGCCGGTGCCGACGCCGTCAGCGTCAGCAACCCGCCGCCGACGGTCTCGCTCTCGAAGGGGACGCGGGTCGGCTACTACAGCGGCCAGTACGGCTACTGCGGCGGCGACTGCTGGCACTACAACGTCTCGGTGTCCGGGTTCCCCGACGGCACGGCCTCCGGCTACGCGTACTGCAACGGCGGCCGCCTGAGCACGAACATCCGCATCAGCGTGAGCGGCGGCCGGGGCAGCTACACCGGCAAGTTCCCCGACTCGTGGTGCGGCCACGCGAACGCCTACGTGATCATCGACGGCGTGCAGAGCAACAACTGGTAACGACGGAATCAAGGAGTACCCGAATGGCAGTGACCCAAGAGCAGGCGGAGTGGTTCCGCGACGCCTTCGGCCGACTCGTCGACAACATCGACCGGGCGATCATGGGCAAGCGCGAGGTCATCTCGCTCGTGCTCACGGCGATGCTCTCCGACGGCCACGTGCTGCTCGAGGACGTGCCCGGCACCGGCAAGACGGTGCTGGCCAAGGCGCTCGCGAACACGCTCGACGGCACGCACTCGCGCATCCAGTTCACGCCCGACCTGCTGCCCTCCGACGTGACGGGCGTCACGATCTACGACCAGGGCAAGGGCCGCTTCGAGTTCCACCGCGGGCCGATCTTCGCGTCGATCGTGCTCGCCGACGAGATCAACCGGGCGAGCCCGAAGACCCAGTCGGCCCTGCTCGAGGTCATGGAGGAGGGCCGCGTCACGGTCGACGGGGTCGGCTACGCCGTCGAGCCGCCGTTCATGGTCATCGCGACGCAGAACCCCGTGGAGCAGGCCGGCACCTACGCGCTCCCCGAGGCGCAGCTCGACCGCTTCCTCATCAAGACCTCGCTCGGCTACCCCGACCACGACACCGCGGTCGCGGTGCTGCTCGACTCGGCCAATCGCGCGCGCGCCGACGCGATCTCGCCCATCATCGCGGCCGGCTCGATCACGACGATGGCGACCCTCGCCTCCGAGGTGTACGTCGACCCCGCCGTCGTGTCCTACCTGAACGAGCTCGTCACGGCGACGCGCGAGCACCCCGACGCCGCGCTCGGCGTCAGCATGCGCGGCGCCCTCGCGCTCGCGCGCGCGGTCAAGACCTGGGCCATCGCGCAGGGGCGCGGCTACGTCACCCCCGACGACGTGCGCGACCTCGCCGTGCCCGTGCTCGCGCATCGCATCATCGTCGACCCCGAGGCCGAGTTCACGGGCGTCACCGCGAACGACATCGTCGCGCGCGCGCTCGCCGACACCGTGCCCCCGGCCTACCGGGCGGCATGACGGCCGAAGCCGGCCGC
>JBDIAF010000096.1:0-6391 GCA_039812245.1 Agromyces sp.
CGTGGCTCAGCGCACCGTGACGCCCGCCGCGGCGCCCGAGTCGGCCTCTGCCGGCTCGGGCGCCGCCGCCGTGACGCGGTACGGCCATCCCGTGCGGCTCAGGGCGATCACCCCCGCACCCATGAGCAGGATGAACGCGGCGATCGCGATGACGTAGACGAGCACCCCGTCGTAGCCGACGCCCGGCGCGACCTCGGGGTTCAGGAACGGGTAGGGGTACCAGCCGACCAGGGCGCCGCGCACCATCGTGTAGGCCGCCCAGACCAGCGGGTAGATCGCGACCGCCCACAGCCGGCGCCACGCGATCGGCCGGCGCCCGGGCGCGAACACCCAGTCCAGCAGCACGTACAGCGGCGCCCACACGTGCAGGATCTCGTTCGACCACGGCACGGTCGCCGCCTGGTCGAGCGCGAGATCGCGCAGCAGCAGGTTGAACACGACGAGCGTCGTCGTGAGGTAGGTCGTCGCCGAGGCTCGCACGAGCGCGAATCCGGGCGAGTCGTCGCGCCCCCGGAACGCGAGGACCGCGGCCAGCACGAGCACCACCGCGCCGATGAGGTTCGACTGGATGGTGAAGAAGCTGAAGAAGTTGACGACGAAGAAGCCGGGATCCTCCACGAGCGAGAGGCTCTTGGCGAACTGTCCGACGACCGCGACGACGATGGCGGCCGCTGCGGCGAGGCGCAGCACGGCGAAGAGGATGCGCATGGCGCCGACTCTAGCGGGCGGTCCGAGCGTGCCGCGCTCCGGCGCGCTCAGCGCCCGGCGAGCAGGGCCGAACCGAGCTCGCTGCGCAGGTAGAGGACGCTCCGCCCGTACCTGGTCGAGGCGAGCAGGCCGGCGTCGCGCAGGGCGCGCAGGTGCTGGTTCACGGCGGAGGTGGTGACGCCGAAGCGCACCCCGAGCTCGGTCGACGAGGCCGGATCGCCGAGGGCGGCGAGCAGCGCCGCACGGGTCTCGCCGAGGATGCCCGCGAGCGCCGCGGGGTTCGCGACGGGCTCGGTCTCCCACAGCGCCCCCTGCCCGCGCGCGGGGTACATGAGCATGGGCGGCCCGTCGCCGATGGGCGCGGAGGCGCGCCTCGTGAACATCGTCGGCACGAGGGTGAGCCCGCTGCCGTCGATCGCCTGCACCCGCTCGAGCGGGTTGCGCAGCCGCACCGCGACGACGCCGTCGGCGTAGTCGACGGTCGACGAGACGCCGTTCAGCATGGCCGAGAGCCCGCTCTGCGCGATCTGGCGGCCGCGGTGCACGACGTCGGCCTCGAGCACCGCCCGCATGCGCGGCCAGTACGGCTCGAAGGTCGCGGTCCAGAGCTCGCGCAGCGCCCGCACCACCCGTCGCAGTCCCTGGCGCGGCGAGCCGGCGAGCACCTCGGGCACCCGGCCGTGCACGGCGACGAGCCCGTCGACGAACGCGCGCGGCGAGAGCTCGGCGAGCGCGGCGAACTCGTCGTCGATGCGGGTGAGCGGCGACTCGGGGCGGGGGTTCACGAAGTCGGGCGTCCACAGCCGGTCGTCGATGAGGGCGTCGAGCACGGCGAAGTCGAGCTCGGCGCGGGCCTGCTCGGTGCGGCGCAGCCAGGGCAGCTGCAGCGGGAAGCGCGCCGGATCGCGGATCGCCCGCAGGGACAGCCCCAGCTCGCACATCGGCGAGATGCCGAAGCGCACCGACGCGACGTCGGCCTCGTTCAGCACGTATCGCAACATGTAGCGATACCCTACATCGATTTCGCGAGCCGGATGCCTCTGGCAGAACTGCATGGGTGAGCCCCACCTCCCCCAGCGACACGAGCACCCCGCCCGGCACCGGCGCGACCCCGGCGATCGAAGGCCCGGCCGGCGAGGCATCCGCCCCGGCCCCCGAGCCGATCACGGCGAAGCCATCGCTCGCCGCCCGCCTGATCGCCTCCGTGAGCGACCCCGTGCTGCGGATCCTCGTGGGCGCGACGCTCATCTCGCGCGTCGGTCGCGGCATCTTCCTCACCGTCACGGTGCTCTACTTCACCCTCATCGTCGGGCTCCCGCCCGGCGAGGTCGCGATCGTGCTCGCCGCGGCGAGCGCGGCGGGCGTCGTCGCCTCGTTCGCCGGCGGCGCGCTGGCCGACCGCTTCAGCGCCAAGAAGCTCATCATCGCGTTCACCGCGATCGAGGGCGTCGCCCTGATCGCCTACGTGTTCGCCGGCGACTTCGTGACCGCACTCGTCATCGCCGTGATCTGCGGCCTCTTCGAGCAGGGCGCCAACTCGGCGCGGTCGGCGATCAGCGCCCGCGCCTTCACGGGCGAGTCGCGGGTGCACGCGCGCGCGGTGCTGCGCACCGTCACGAACGTGTCGATCGCCGCGGGCTCGGGCGTCGGCGCCGTCGGCCTCGCGATCGGCACGGCCGAGGCCTACCGCGCGCTCATCATCGGGGCGGGGGTCCTGTTCCTCCTCGGGCTGTTCCAGCTCGTGCGGCTGCCCGCGCGGGTCGACGCCCCGGCCCGCCCCGCGGTCGCCGAGGTCGTCACCGCGACCGGCTCGGTGGATGCCTCGGCCACCGCCGAGGCGATCGCCGCCGAGCGGCGCAGCTGGCGCAGCCACTCGCCGTGGCGCGACCCGCGCTACCTGGCGCTCACGGTGCTCAGCGCGGTCTTCGGCATGCAGTTCGGGGTGGGCGAGCTCGGCGTGCCGCTCTGGATCCAGCGCGAGACCTCGGCCCCCGAGGTGCTCATCGCCGTGCTGCTCGTGCTCAACTGCGTCATCGTCGTCGTCTTCCAGGTGCCGGCCTCGCGCGGCACCCACGACCTGCGCATCGCCGGCCGGGCCTCAGCGATCGCCGCCTGGCTCATGGCCGCCGCCTGCCTCGTCTACGCCGCGGCGGCCGGCCTGCCGACGGGCTTCGCGATCACGGTGCTCGTGGTCGCGGCGATCGCCCACGCGGCAGCCGAGGTGCTCTCGCAGGCCGGCGGCTGGGGGCTCAGCTTCGAGCTGGCCGACCCGGTGCGCGCCGGCACGTACCAGGGGGTCTTCGGCATGGGCTACTCGGTCGGCGCACTCGCCGCGCCGCTCGTCGTGAACGCCACGGCGATCACCCACGGCCTCGCCGGCTGGGCGCTGCTCGCGGCGATCTTCCTCGCGTCGGGCCTCGGCACCTGGTGGATCGCCCGCCGCGCGGCGGCGGTGCAGGCGTCGGCCGTCCACAACTGAGCATTCCACCCGTTTCGACCGCGCTCGCCGTGCTACCGTCGCATGCGTGGGGGCAGTCAAGCGATTCGATCCGTCGCGCATCCAGGCGCTGAGCGACGACATGGCCCGTGCGAACGCCGACATCGGCGCCGTCCTCGAGGCCCTCGACCGCGAGGCGCAGAGCCTGCGCTCCGGCTGGTCGGGCGAGGCGTCGGCCGCCTACGACCGCGCCCACGCCCAGTGGACCGCCCGCCTCCGCGAGATGAACCGCATCCTCGCCCTGAGCAGCCGCAGCGCCGGCAACGCCGCGACGCGATACGGCGAGGCGAAGCGCAAGATCGAGGAGCGCTGGGCATGAGCGACGCCGGCTCCCAGGCGTCGCCGGACGTCCTCGCCGAGTTCGAGCGCATCCGCGCCGGCGGAGAGGACCTCGCTGCGCGCATGCGCGCGGCGCAGCAGCAGCTCGCCGCCGAGTTCGAGCAGTTCACCGGCCCGGCGAAGGTCCGCGCCGCGGTGACGCTTCGCGAAGACGGGCTCGTCGAGCACCTCTCCCTCGAGCGCGAGCGCGACGCGACCGCCGCCGAGGTGCGAGCCGCGATCAACGACGCATTCGCCCTCGCACGGGCGCGCGACACCGCACTTCCGCTCGAGGCGGTGGACGCGCTGCTCGAAGTCGCGTCCGGGAGCCTTTCGGCGCCGACCGAGCGCGTCGCCGACGACCTCGGCCGGCTCGCGGTCACCGCGCTGTTCGGAGACGTCGTGCAGGTCGAGGCCGACTCGCGCTGGCTCGAGTCGACGCCCGACGGCACGGTCGCGGCCGAGATCCTGCGCGTCGCCCGCGAGGCCGCGCTCGCGTCCGACCGGTACGCGCGATTCGAGCAGGGGGGCTGAGATGGACGAATACGACGAGGACGCGCTGCGCGCGGACGCCATGGACTCGTGGCAGGTCTGGAGCGGCAAGCTGCAGGGCATGAAGGAGGACGTGCAGGAGCTGCAGGCCATCGGCTCCGAGTTCTCCTCGATCCCCGGGAGCCACGAGGTCGCGGCCAACTTCGTCAAGGCGCGCGATGCGCTCGCCGCGTACCTGCACACCGGCGAAGAGGTGTTCGAGGGCATCGCGCGAGCCCTCCTCGCCACCGCGATCGACTACATGGAGGCCGAGAACTACGCTGCCGAAGAGGTCGCGAAGGTCGAGGCGGAGATGGCGGCGCTGTGAGCAGCTACGTCGATCAGATGCGGGCCGAGATCCGACGGCTCCTCGACGAGTCCGAGCAGCGCGTCCTCGAGACGAAGCGGGTCGCCCCCGGCATCATCCGCCGGACGATCCGGGTGCTGTTCGAGCAGCACACGGGCCTGATCGCGCACGTCGTCCCCGACTGGTGGATCGAGCGCGCCGCAGACATCGTCGTCGAGTACGCGCTCGAGGCGCTCGACGCGTGCCTCGACACCATCCGCGTGCTCCGAGTCGCCAACGAGTTCCTGGGCAGCCCCGACCGCATGCGCGCGATGGGCGACACGTTCCAGACCGTCGCCGACACGGCCGAGAACCTCTGGATCAGCAAGGGGGATCTCCAAGGCTGGGTCACCTGGGATGCCGGGGCGCCGACGAAGCGCTACGAAGCCGCGATCGAAGACCAGAGCAAGGCCCTCGCGGTCATCGCACCGAAGGCCGCCGAGCTGAAGGAGGTGCTGCGCACGCACGCCGACGACATCGAGTCGTACTACGTCAACCTGCTCGGCGTGGTCGTCGGCTCCGTCGCCGCGATCGGCGGCGTGATCGCCGCGATACTCTCCCTCGTCGCCGCGGCCGTCACGGTCGAGACCGGCATCGGCCCGGTCCTCGGCATCATCGCGGCGGCGCTCTCGCTCGTGCTCGCCATCGTCGGCGTCGGCGTCGCCGGCATCTCGGCGGTGCAGCTCTTCCTCGCGAACGCCCAGGGCACCGCCAACAAGCTCGACACCCTCACCCAGAACATTCCGAAGTGGGAGATCCCGCCGTTTGCCATCGTTCAGTAGGTTCTCGACAGCAGCGGCGCTGGCCGCCCTGCTGGTCGCGCTCACGGGATGCACCCCCGGCGGACCCGCGCGCCCGGACCCGGCCGACATCGTGCGCGACTACCTCGCCGCACTCGCCGAGGGCGATGCGGCGACCGCGCGCGCGATCGACAGCGAGGCGGTGAGCGAGACGCTCGGCAGCAACACCGACGCCGACGAGCTCCGCACCGACGCCGTCCTCGGCGCCGCCGAGACGATCAGCAACATCCGCATCGAGGCGCGCACCACGCCCGCCGATGCCGAGTCGACCCGCGTGGGGTTCAGCTACGACCTCGCCGGCGAGACCCGACAGGGCTCGCTCGCGGTCGCCTGGGATTCGGAGGCCGGCGAGTGGGAGCTCGCCGAGCCGTTCACGCTGGATCTCGGCGTGAACGCGGTCGTCAGCTCCATCGAGATCGAACCGGTGCCGTTCACGATCGGCGAAACGCCGGTCGAGCTCGGCGGCGCCCCGGATGAGGCGCCGATCTTCCATCTCGTCTACCCGGGCGTCTACACGATCACGGCCGACATCGATCCGGCGACCGTGACCGACGGCGAAGGGCTCACCCGCACCGTGGTCGCGGTGCCGCCCGACGGCGTGGAGGTCGACTACCGGGTCTCACGCCTGCCCTCGTCCTGATTCCGGCTTCGTCGGCACGGCTTCAGGCGAGCGCCTGCGTCAGCACCCAGTCGTTCTCGACGCGGCCGCCGACCGTGAAGTGCTTGCGGCCCGCCTTCCGGAAGCCCTGCTTCTCGTAGAAGCGGATCGCCCGCGCGTTCTCCTCGTTCACGCCGAGCCAGCAGGCGACGGCCCCGCTCGCTCGCGCGGCCTCGAGGGTCGCGGCCATGAGGGGCGCCGCGATGCCGCCGCCGTGCTCGTCGGCGCGGGTGTAGAACTTGCTGAGCTCGATCGCCGGCCGGGCGGCGACGGCGGCCGCGGCATCCGCGTCCTTCGGCTCGCCGCCGATGAGCATGGTGTAGCCGACCAGGCGGGCGGATGCCTCGGCGCTCGCGCCGCTCGCACCGGGCCGGCCGCCGCTCCCGACGCGCCGCTCGGCGACGAGCCGCTCGGCGACGAGCACCGTGCGCTCGGGGTCGGCCAGGTACCCCGCGAAATGCCCCGGCGTGAAGTTGCGTGCCACGAAGTCGGCGACGGCCTCGGGCGTGGTGTGCGGCGGACAGGCCAGCGGG
>JBDIAF010000097.1:0-6389 GCA_039812245.1 Agromyces sp.
CGAGGCATCCGCCCGCACCCGACCGGATGCCTCGAGCACCGCCCGCCCGACGACCAGGCCGACCATCGCGTAAACCACCCAGGTGCCGACGGGGTACACGCCCGTCACGAGCAGCCCGCGTACGAGCTGCAGCGGATCGGCGAGGTCGAACCAGCTCGCGCTGCCCACCTCGAACGGCACGACGAGCCCGTCGCGCATCGCCTGCAGGGCGAACGGCCACACCAGCGCCCAGGCGGCCGCGACCGCCACGAGCACGCGGCTCGGCACGCGCAGGAACGGGATCATCGCCCAGAAGGTGAGCCCGTAGTAGACGAGGATGACGAGGATCCCGCCGGGGAAGAGCCCGAGGGTGAGCCCGATCACGACGAGCGCGAGTCCGCGGCCGAACACCGACCAGCGCGCGGCCGCCGCCCGCCCGCCGGCGAGGGCGCCGCGGGTCGACAGGGCGATGCCGACGCCCGCGAGCACCGCGAAGAGCGCGGCCGCCTTGCCCTGCAGTGCTCCGCTCAGCGGGGGCGGGCCGCCCGCGTCGGTCACGTTCCAGAGGTGGGTCGCCATCATGCCGGCGAGCGCGAGGAAGCGCGCGTAGTCGATTCCGACGATCCGGCCCGGGATGCCTCGCGCCGGCGCCTGCTGCGGGTCGACGCTCGCCTGGCTCATACAGCGAGCCTACGGGCACGTCGCCGGCTGGCGCCGGGCCGAACCCGAGTGCGCATGCCCGCGTGGGGTGCGCTACGCCTTCGCGAGCGCCGCGTTCACCACGGCGTCGATGAGCGACTCCGCGCTGCGCTCGGCGGCGACCACGTCGACGCGCAGGCCGAGCTTCGCCGCATCGCGCTGCGTCTGCGGGCCGATCGCCGCGACGAGGGTCGACTCGGGGATCGGCCCGAACTGCTGCTGCACCTGCTCGGCGACGCTGCCCGAGGTCACGAGGACCGCGCTGACGCGCCCGGCGCGCACCTCTTCGACGACCTTCTCGGCGACCGGCACGCCGACGGTGCGGTACGCGACGACCGCCTCGACGTGGTGGCCGATCCGCTCGAGGCCGATCGAGAGCACCTGCTTGGCGATGGCCGAGCGCAGGGCGAGCACGCGCAGGCCCTTCTCGCCGTGGGTCGCGGCCTCCCACTCCTCGAGGAGTCCACGGGCGGAGTTGTCCTCCGACGGGACGATGTCGACGTGGTATCCGGCGGCGGCGAGGGCGGCCGCGGTCGTCTCGCCGACCGCGGCGACCTTCGTCGAAGCCGGAATCGTCGCACCGTAGGTCGAGAGCACGTCGACCGTGGTCGCGCTCGTGAGCGTCACCCAGTCGAACTCGCCGCGACCGAGCTTGGCGAGCGCGGCCTCGAGCGCCGGCTGGTCGTCGGCGGGGGCGAAGTTGATCATCGGGGCGATCACGGGCACCGCACCGCGCGAGCGGAGGGCGGCCGCGACGGCGTCGCCCCACGGGCCGCCGCGGGGCACGAGCACCCGCCAGCCGGCGAGCGGCTTGCCGTCGCCCGAGACGGACACGTTGATCGTGCCCGTCATCGGTTCGAATTCGCTCACCGCGGCTCCTCGTTCGTTGCAAGGTCGGCGGCGCCGTTGCCGAGGAGTTCGGCGACGACGCGCTCGGCGACATCGCCCGCCGCCTCGGCCAGGTCATCGGCCGAGCGGCTCTCGGGGGTCGCAGCGTGAGAACTCGTCAGCTTGCGCGCCCCGTCGGCACTGTACACCGTCGCCGTGAGGAACAGAAGTTCGTCCTCGATGAAGGCGTTGGCGGCGATCGGGGCGGAGCAGCCGGCCTCGAGCCCGGCGAGCACGAGGCGCTCGGCGAGCACCGCGGCGCGGGTCGAACGGTGGTCGACGCCCTCGAGCGCGCGCTCGAGGGTGCGGCTGCCGCGCTCGCGCCGCACCTCGACGGCGAGGGCGCCCTGCCCCGGCGCCGTCGGCCAGTCGGCGAGCTCGAACAGCTCGGCCGCGGCGTCCGGGCGGCCGAGGCGGCCGAGCCCGGCGGCGGCGAGCACGACGGCGTCGAGGTCGGCGCCCTCGCGGTGCGCGGTCGCCGCTTGCGGTGAGCCTGTCGAACCGTGCACGCGGCCGAGCCGGGTGTCGACGTTGCCGCGCAGGTCGACGACCTCGAGGTCGGGGCGGGCGGCGCGCAGCTGCGCGATGCGGCGCGGCGAGCCGGTGCCGACGCGGGCGCCTTCGGGCAGGGTCGCGAGGGTGAGGCCGTCACGGGCGCAGAGGGCGTCGCGCACGTCGGCGCGCTTGGGCACCGCACCGAGGCGCAGTCCCTCGTGCTCGGCCGTCGGCAGGTCCTTCAGGGAGTGCACGACGAGGTCGCAGTCGCCCGCGAGCAGCGACTCGCGCAGGGCCGCCGCGAACACGCCCTCGCCGCCGATCTCGCTGAGCGAGGCGCGCGAGGTGTCGCCGTGCGTGGTCACCTGCACGAGCTCGATCTCGGCGCCGCCGGCCGCCTTCGCGATCCGCTCGGCGATCCATTTCGTCTGCGCCACGGCGAGCGCGCTGCCCCGCGTGCCGACGCGGATGACCTCGGTCACGGCGCGATCCCGGCGAGCGCGGGGCGGAAGCCGAGCCGGACGTTCTCGCAGCAGCCGGGGCGGCACACGTCGTACCACGGGCCGAGCTCGGTCATCGCGGGACGCTCCTCGGTCGGCGTGCCGTTCACGCGTTCGAGCACGAGATCGACGAGACCGGAGACGTACGCGGGGTGCGTGCCGGGCGTCGGCACGCGAACGGCCTCGAGCCCGCGCTCCTCGCAGGTCTCCAGCGCCTCGTTGTCGAGATCCCAGAGCACCTCCATGTGGTCGCTGACGAAGCCGAGCGGCACGATGACGACGGCCTTGCGGCCCGCGGCGGGCAGCTCGGCGATCGCGTCGTTGATGTCGGGCTCGAGCCACGGCATCGACGGGGGGCCGGAACGGGACTGGTAGACGAGCTGCCACGGCACGTCGCCCGCGCCCGCCTCGCGCATGACGACCTCGGCGACGGCGCGGTGCTGCGCCGCGTAGGCGCCGCCCTCGCCGAAGCCGCGCTCGGCCGGCCCGGACTTCGCCGCGTCGGTCGACGGGATCGAGTGGGTCGCGAAGAGGACCTCGACGCCGCTCGCGCGGTCGAGGCCGGGCACCCGGCGCTCGAGCTCGGCGATGCCCTCGCGCACGCCCTCGATGAACGGCTGCACGAAGCCCGGGTGGTCGAAGAACTGCCGGACCTTGTCGATCTGGATCGTCTCGCCGAGACCGGTGTCGGCGAGGGCGTCCGCGAAGTCCTCGCGGTACTGGCGGCAGCTGGAGTACGAGCTGTATGCGCTCGTCGCGATCGCGATGAGCTTGGTGAATCCCTGCTCGTTCGCCTCGTTCAGCGCGTCGTTGAGGTAGGGGTCCCAGTTGCGGTTTCCCCAGATCACGGGGAGTTCGATGCCGCGGCGAGCGAGCTCAGCCTCCAGGGCGGCCTTGAGTTCGCGGTTCTGCTGGTTGATCGGGCTCACACCGTCGAAGTGGCGGTAGTGGTGCGCGACCTCCTCGAGGCGCTCGTCGGGGATGCCCCGGCCGCTCGTGACGTTGCGGAGGAACGGGATGACGTCCTCCTGCCCTTCCGGTCCGCCGAAGCCGGCGAGCAGGATCGCGTCGTAAGCCACCGGTTCGGTGACGTGCTCGGCGCCGGATTGGGCGGCCTCGGTCGCGCCGGGCACGCAGGCACCAGAGGCGCAGTGGGCCTCAGTCGCGGGCGCCGGCTTGCGACCGCGCACGACGTCGCGCTCCGGCGCCGTCGCGCCGGTCGATCCCAGGTTCGTCGCGGCCATTACTGGAGCACCTCGAGGGCTTCGGCGGCCGAGATGCGGCGGCCGGTGTAGAACGGCACCTCCTCGCGGACGTGCATGCGGGCGTCGGTCTCGCGGAGCTCGCGCATGAGGTCGACGAGCTCGGTCAGCTCGTCGGACTCGATCGGCAGCAGCCACTCGTAGTCGCCGAGTGCGAAGGCCGCGACGGTGTTGGCGATGGCGCCCCGGAACGCGGCGCCCTTCCGACCGTGCTCGCCGAGCATGCGGGCGCGCTCGGCGGGGTCGAGCAGGTACCACTCGTAGCTGCGGACGAAGGGGTAGACGGTGAGCCATCCCTTCGGCTCGAGGCCGCGCAGGAAGCCGGGTACGTGCGATTTGTTGAACTCGGCGTCCCGGTGCACGCCCATGGCGTTCCAGGTGGGCAGCAGGGCGCGGAAGAAGCGCGTGCGCTTCAGCTCGCGCAGCGCCCACTGCAGGCCCTCGGCGGTCGGGCCGTGCAGCCACAGCATGACGTCGGCGTCGGCGCGCAGGCCCGAGACGTCGTAGATGCCGCGCAGCACGATCGCCTCGTTCTCGACGAGGGCGATGGTGCCGTCGAGCTCCTTCACGAAGCGCGGCACGTCGTGCCCGTCGAGGTCGTCGGGTCGCGCCGGGTCCTTCCGGAACACGGCGAAGAGCGTGTAGCCCTCGGGCGACTGCTCGGATTCGGCACCTGCTGGCGTCGGCTCCGGCGATGACTCGGACGGTGCTGACTCGGACTGGGGACGGAACGCGTCGGCTGCCCCTTCGGCAGCGGGGGAAGACATGCTCCCAGTCTCCCCCTTTCGGCCGGAACGGCAAAAAGGGAGTCACCCGCTCCCCTCGGCGACCCGCTCTCAGCGGGCGTCGCCCTGTGGAGCGTCGCCCTGGTCGGCGTCGCCCTCGTGCTCGTCGCCCTCGTGCTCGGTCGCCGCGAGGGCGTCGAGGAAGCGCACGACGACCTCGCGCTCCTTCGGGCCGAGGCCGGCCGCGACGGCGAAGCGCAGTGCGTGCTGACGACCGACGGTCTCGCGCGCGTCCCGCCGCGTGGCCTCGGTGACGCCGATGGCGACGGCGCGACGGTCGGTCGGGTGCGGACTCCGGGAGATATGCCCGCCCTGCTCGAGGCGATCGAGCAGCTTCGTCGTCGAAGCGGTCGAGATGCCGAGGTAGGAGGCGAGGGCACCGGGCGTGGCGACGATTCCCTGGTTGCGGGCCGCGATCAGGAAGCGCAGCGCCCGCATGTCGGTCTGGTTGAGCTTCATGTAGCGCCGCGAGGCCTCGCTCATGCGGTCGGCGGCCTGGTGCCAGCGGCGCAGTGCCTGCATCACGGCGACGACCTGCTCGACCTCGTCATCGCTCATGCCCGCGCGATCCACGAGCTCCTGGTCGTGGTCGACGATGCGAGGGTCGTGCATCGCCGCCTCGACGCGACCGCGCACGACGTCCTCTGCCATGTCGCGATTCTAGCCAAACGGCATGATTCTCGTTACTCTAGTTTCTAGCTTGGCTAGTTAGTAGCCGATCAAGCGAAGGAGGCGAGTGCGAAGATGACCGCACCGATCGAAGAGGTCGTGCTGCTGGACGCGGAGGGTCGAGCGATCGGCACCGCGCCGAAGGCGAGCGTCCACGGCGCAGAGACCTCGCTGCACCTGGCCTTCTCCTGCCATGTCTTCGACGCCCGGGGTCGCCTGCTCGTGTCACGGCGAGCGCTCGGCAAGCGCGCCTGGCCCGGCGTCTGGACGAACTCCTTCTGCGGGCATCCCGCGCCCGCCGAGACGCTCGTGCACGCGCTCCGCCGGAGGGGCGAGTTCGAGCTCGGGCTGGAGCTGCACGACATCGAGCCGGTGCTGCCGTTCTTCCAGTACCGGGCGACGGATGCCTCGGGCGTCGTCGAGCACGAGCTGTGCCCGGTGTACACGGCGCGCTCGGACTCCGCACCGCTGCCCCATCCCGACGAGGTGCTCGAGTTCGAATGGGTCGATCCCGCCGACCTCGCCTCCGCGATCCGCACCACTCCATGGGCGTTCAGCCCCTGGCTCGTGCTGCAGGCCGAGCTCCTGCCCTTCCTCGGCGGCCGCACCGCGCGCGAAGCGATCGCCTCATGACCGCGATCGCCGCCCCGCCCGCCGTCGACCCGGCCGCCGCCCACGACGCGGATCGCGTCGCCGCGGTCGACGCGTACCTCGAGGACTTCTTCGCGCGCTCCCTCCGGCGCACGCAGGCGCACCCCGCCGACTACCGGCGCCTCTGGGCCGCAGCCCGCAACGCGGCGAGCGGCGGCAAGCGCATCCGACCGCGTCTCGTGCTCGCCGCCCACGACGCCTTCGCCGGATCGGCGTCCCAGGACGCGGTGGCGCTGGCGTGCGCGTTCGAGCTGCTGCACACCGCGTTCCTCATGCACGACGACGTCATCGACCACGACTTCGTACGGCGCGGCGAGCCGAACGTCGCCGGCCGCTTCGCGCTCGATGCGGCGCTCCTCGGCGCGTCCGAGGGCCAGGCGCAGGACTACGGGCGCGCCTCGGCGATCCTCGCCGGCGACCTCCTCCTCGCGGCCGCGCACACGATCGCCGCGTCGCTCGAG
>JBDIAF010000098.1:0-6311 GCA_039812245.1 Agromyces sp.
CGAGCCTCGAGGTCTGCTACGAGGTGTTCTCGCCCGAGGGCACGGTTCCGCGGGCGCTCTACACACGGGCAGCGACGACGATCGTGCTGGTCGACGCCGCGAGCGAGCGACCGCGGCGAATCACCGACGGCGAGCGCGCCGCCTGGGAGCCCTACCTCGAGGATCCCATCGCGTTCCGCCGCCGCTGAGCGGCCCGATCAGGCCGCGCCGGTGACGATCCGGTCGCCGTCGAGCCGCACGGCCACGGGCGGCAGGGGATCGGGCGCCGGGCCCTGCAGCACCTCGCCGGTCGCAGCGTCGTGCCGGGAGCCGTGGCACGGGCAGTCGAACTCGGCTCCGGCGGCCGCGACGACGCACGCCTGACGCGTGCAGACCGCGCTGAAGGCGACGACGGCGCCGGCGCTCGGCTGTGCGAGCACCGTCCGCCGGCTGATCCGGGTGGCATCCGTCATCATCGACCCCTCGCCCGCACCGTGCGCGCGGTTGAGGTGATTCTGCTGTATCGCCGCCCGACACGGGCGGATGCTCAGCGCACGCCCAGCGAGCCACGGTCGGCGGGCCGCAGGCCCACCGGTCGCCGCCTCAGTCGAACTGCTCGGGGTGCGGCACCCGCACCATGCCCTCCTGGGCGACGCTCGCGACGAGCATGCCGTCGCGCGTATAGATGCGCCCGAGCGAGAGGCCGCGGCCGCCGCTCGCCGACGGGGCCTCCTGCGTGAAGAGCAGCCACTCGTCGACCCGCGCGTCGCGATGCCACCACATGGCGTGGTCGAGGCTCGCGACCTTGAGGCCCGGCGTCGCCCACGCCACGCCGTGCGCCCGCAGGATGGGCTCCAGGATCGAGTAGTCGCTGGCGTAGGCGAGTGCCGCCCGGTGCTGGTTGGGGTCGTCGGGCAGGCGGCCGTACGCCTTCATCCACACGGCCTGGCGCGGCACGTGCTCGCCGTCGACGCGCAGGTAGACGGGCGAGGGGATGTGCCGTACGTCGAAGGCGCGCTCGCTCGACCAGTAGCGGGCGACGTCGTGGTCGACGTGGCCGAGCACCTCGGCGGTCGAGGGCAGGCTCTCGGGGTCGGGCACGTCGCTCGGCATGTCGAGCTGGTGCTCGATTCCCTCGTCGCGCGTCTGGAACGAGGCGATGAGCGAGAGGATCGGCTGCCCGTTCTGATAGGCGTGCGTGCGCCGCGTCGAGAACGACCGGCCGTCGTGCAGCCGGTCGACGGAGAAGGTGATCGGGTGGGCCACGTCGCCGGGCCGCAGGAAGTAGCCGTGCATCGAGTGGATGACGCGGGCGGCGTCGACCGTGTGCATGGCGGCCATGAGCGACTGCGCGAGCACCTGCCCGCCGAAGACGCGCCCGAGCGGCATCCACTGCGAGGGACCGGTGAAGATGTCCTCCGTGGTGCGGGCGCCGGTGTCGGTCAGGTGCAGCGTGCTCAGCAGGCCGTCGATCGGTCCGTTCACCGAGTGCCTCCAACTGGGGTGTCGTGTGCGGCGCCCGGTGACGGGCGCTGGGCCGGGCCGGCGTGGCCCCTTGGTAGTTTAGACAGGAGATGGTTCAGCACTTCACCCTCGCCGACAGCCTCTCGCTCGGCGACCTGCACACCTACCTGCAGCGCGCGGCGCGCGTCGACGACGGCTCGGTCCGGCTCATCTCGGGCTCGGGCATCCTCGCCGTCTACACGGCCATGCTCTATCCACGGGGCATCCTCGACGAGACGCCCACGGTGCTGGGCCTTCGCACCTTCGCCCTCGTCGACACCGACGACTTCGACATCGTCGTGCCGCTGCGCTCGCTGACCGAGCGAATCGCGCGCGCGCAGTCCGCCATCGACCCCGGCGACCCGTCGCAGCCGGTCACGATGTCGCGTCCGCCCGAGGTCAGCACGGTCACCTGGGCCGGCATCTCGCCGCCCCGGGGCGGCTGGCGCGCGCTCGGCGAGACGGATGCCCCGCGGCTGGAGGCGGCGGCGAAGGCGGGCATCGACGAGGTGGCCGAGGCCATCCCGACCGGCACCGGCGAGCAGCTCGTGCAGCGCGTGCGCTCCGAGGTGTGGGGGCGCGGCGTGGCCGGGCTCGAATACGTGCCGAGCGGAGCGGCGTTCGCCGCGTTCAGTCTCGGCTTCCTGGGCGACGACCCCGTCACCCTCTTCGAGACCGGCCCGTGGACCCGCCTCTCGACGCGACGCGGGCACGTGCTCGTGCGCCAGCGTCCGTGGAGCCTCAAGGCCTGAGGCTCGGCCCGCACGCCCGAGGCGCGGCCCGACGGCGTTCGCCCGGCCGCGCCTGCGCTCGTCGCCTCCGTCAGCCTGCGGCGATGGCCCGCCCGGCGACGCGTCCGGTGAACAGGCAGCCGCCGAGGAAGGTGCCCTCGAGCGCACGGTAGCCGTGCACCCCGCCGCCGCCGAAGCCGGCCGCCTCGCCGACGGCGTACAGGCCGGGCACCGGCTCGCCGTCGGCTCCGAGCGCGCGCGACGAGAGGTCGGTCTGGATGCCGCCGAGGCTCTTGCGGGTGAGCACGTGCAGCTTCACGGCGATCAGCGGCCCGTTCGCCGGATCGAGGAAGCGGTGCGGGGTCGCGACGCGGATGAGCTTGTCGCCGCGGTAGGCGCGGGCGCCGCGCACGGCTGCGAGCTGCGCGTCCTTGCCGAAGTCGTTGTCGAGCGCGCGATCGTGCGCCTGCACCTCGCGTGCGATGTTCGCGGTGTCGAGCTCGACGTCGTGCGCGAGCCCGCGCATGCCCTCGAGCAGCTCGTCGAGCGTGTCGGCGACGACGAAGTCGACGCCGTGCTGCTTGAACGCCTCGACGGGCCCGGGCGCGCCCGGGCGCACGCGCTGGGCGAGCAGCTTCAGGTCCTTGCCGGTGAGGTCGGGGTTCTGCTCGCTGCCCGAGAGGGCGAACTCCTTCTCGATGACCTTCTGGGTGAGCACGAACCACGAGTGGCCGTGGCCGGTCGCGGACAGGTGTTCGAGCGTGCCGAGCGTGTCGAAGCCGGGGAAGAGGGGCGCGGGCAGGCGACGCCCCGTCGCGTCGAACCAGAGCGACGACGGCCCCGGCAGGATCCGGATGCCGTGCAGCGGCCAGACGGGGTCCCAGTTGGTGATGCCCTCGGTGTAGTGCCACATGCGGTCGCCGTTCACGACGCGGGCGCCGGATGCCTCGGCGATGCCGAGCATGCGCCCGTCGACGTGCGCGGGGACGCCCGAGAGCATGCCGTCGGGGGCCGAGCCCATCCGCGGCGGCCACATCCTGCGCACGAGCTCGTGGTTGCCGCCGATGCCGCCTGCGGCGACGACGACGGCCGGCGCCCGCAGCTCGAATTCGCCGATCACGTCGCGGTTGCTCGGCTCGCCGCGCCCGGCGGGATCGTCGGCGAGCACCGCGCCGCGCACGCCCACGACGGCGCCGCCCTCGGCGACGAGCTCGTCGACGCGGTGGCGGTGCCGGAACTCGACGAGCCCGGCGGCCTCGCCGGCCTTCACCCGGGCGATGAACGGGGCGAGCACGCCCGGGCCGGTGCCCCAGGTGATGTGGAAGCGGGGCACGGAGTTCCCGTGCCCGAGCGAGCGTCCGTCGCCGCGCTCGGCCCAGCCGACGACCGGGAAGAAGCGCACGCCCTTCTCGTGCAGCCAGGCGCGCTTCTCGCCGGCCGCGAAGTCGAGGTAGGCGTCCGCCCAGCGCCTGGCCCAGGCATCCTCCTCGCGGTCGAAGCCGGCGGTGCCGGCCCAGTCGGCGCGCGCGAGCTCGAGGGAGTCCTTCACGCCCATGCGTCGCTGCTCGGGGGAGTCGACGAGGAAGAGCCCCCCGAACGACCAGTGCGCCTGCCCGCCGAGACTCGCGGCGGGCTCCTGATCGACGATGACGACGCGGCGCCCCGCGTCGACGAGCTCGGCCGCGGCGACGAGGCCGGAGAGGCCTGCGCCGACGATGATCGCATCGGGTTCGGTGTTGCGTGCCACATGGACTCCTTCGTCGCTTCGGTGGTGGCGGTGCTCGGGGTGGTACGGGCTACTCGTCGAAGGTGTTCACGAGCGCGAACGCGGCCCGCTGCAGGTAGTCCCACAGCGTCGCCTCGGCGAGCGGGGGCAGCTCGAGCGAGTCGACCGCCCGGCGCATGTGCCCGAGCCAGCGGTCGCGGGCGTCGGGGTTGACCTTGAACGGCATGTGGCGCATGCGCAGGCGCGGGTGCCCGCGCTCCTCGCTGTACGCGGTGGGGCCGCCCCAGTACTGCTCGAGGAACATCCGCAGCCGGCGCTCGGCCGGCCCGAGGTCCTCCTCGGGGTACATCGGGCGCAGCACGGGGTCGTCGGCGACCCCGCGGTAGAACTCGGCGACGAGGCGTTCGAACGTCTCGTGGCCGCCGACCTGCTCGAAGAACGAGAGGCCGAGCTCGGGAGCCTGCACGGGCTCGGCGGCCTGCGTCGGCTGCTGCTCAGGATCGGTCATCGGGTGCTCCCTTCGCCATCGGTGGGCGGCGCGGCCCGCTTCGGCGCGCGCGGCGCCTTGGGCTTCGATCGCCCGGATGCCTCGCCGGAGACGATCTCGTTGGGCGCCGTGCGCGGCGGCCGGGCGCCCTTCACGCGCGTCGCGCCCTCGAAGCCGGCCAGTACGACCGAGTTCATGCTCGGCAGCTTGACGCCCATCTCGTCGAGCGCGTGCTTCAGCCGCATGCGCAGCTCGCGTGCGACGTCGTCCTTCGCGGAGGTGCGCACCTTCATCACGATGCGGATGACGAGCGCCTCGGCCGAGATCGACTCGAGCCCCCAGATCTCGGGCTTCTCGATGACGCGGCTGCGCCACTTCGAGGACTTCGCCATCTCGGTGGCGGTGCGCAGCATCTCGGCCTCGACGGCGTCGACGTCCACGTCGTATGGCACCGCGAGGTCGAGGATGACCCGGGCCCAGCCCTGCGACATGTTGCCGACGCGCAGGATCTCGCCGTTGCGCACGAACCAGAGCGTGCCGTTGACGTCGCGCACGGTCGTGATGCGGATGCGCACCTCTTCGACGATGCCCGTGGCCGGGCCCAGGTCGACGACGTCGCCGACGCCGAGCTGGTCCTCGACGACCATGAACATTCCGTTCAGGGCATCCTTCACGATGTTCTGCGCGCCGAAGCCGAGGCCGGCGCCGATGGCCGCCGAGAGCAGGGCGAAGGAACCCAGCACGTCCGGCGCGAGGGTCTGCACGATCATCAGCACGACGACGATGAACAGCGTGACATTCACGATGTTCGTGAGCACCGAGCCGAGCGTGCGGGTGCGCTGCACGAGCCGCACCGCCGCGAGCGGCGAGGCCTGCAGCGCCTGGGTGTCGGTGACCTCCTGCTTCTTCTTCACGCCCGACACGATGCGGCGCACGACGCGTTCGATGACGAAGTGCAGCAGCCAGCGGATGAGCAGCGCGATCGCGACGATGACGACGACCGCGACGAGCTTGCCGACGACGACGCCCCAGTTCTCGGCCCAGAACGCAGCGATGTCGGCGAAGAATCCGGTGTCGACGGGGGTGTCGGGGGCGGGTTCGGCGAAGAAGCGCATGATGTCGCGAGTCTACTGAGCGCTCACTGGGCGTCGTCGGAGAGCGCGGCCGCGTCGCGCGCACGGGCGGCGAGCGCCCGCTCGAGCTCGGAGAGCTGCTCGGCGACGAGGCGGGCGAGCGGCGCGGGTTCGGCGTTGGCCGCGAGCCATTCCCGGGCGAGCTCGGCGAGGCGCGCGTCGACCAGCGGGGCGGGGAAGAGGCCCTTCACGATGATCGCCGCCATGTTGTAGCTGCGACTCGCCCAGATGCCCTGCAACGCCGCGAAGTAGTCGACGGTGGTCGCGGCGAGCAGTTCGGCCGGGCGCGCCCGGCGCCAGCCCTCGGCGATCGCACGAGCCGTGTCGTTCGAGAGCGCGGCGTCCTCGACGACGCGTCGCCACGCGGCGTCCTTCACCGACGCGTCGGGACGTGCGGCGAGGGCCGTCTCGGCGAGCTGCCGGCCCTTGGCGGTGTCGTCGGCGGTGCGGGCCGCGGCGATCTCGTCCTCGCCCGCCGCACCGAGCGCGGCACGGGCGATGACGATCTCCCAGCGCAGGTCGAGGTCGATCTCGAGGCCGGGCAGGCCGAGGCTGCCGTCGGCGAGGCCGCCGAGCACCTCGGCGTGGGCCGAGGTCGTGGCGATGCGGGTGAAGGCCTTCGCGAGCTGCAGCTGCGCGTCGGAGCCCGCCTCGGCGAGCTCGGCGAGCGCCCAGACGGCGTCGCCGGCGTCGGCGGCGAGCTCGTCGCGGTGAGCGTCGGCGAGGTAGCGGCCGAGCGCGAACTCGAGCCG
>JBDIAF010000099.1:0-6310 GCA_039812245.1 Agromyces sp.
GAAGACGGTGTTCTCGGCGGCGCCGCTGTCGATGTCGAAGTCGAACGTCGCGGGCTCGGCCGGCAGCATCCAGGTCACGGAGTCTACGGGGCCGGAGGCCGCAGGAGTCGTCGCGCCGAACGGCAGCTCGGCGGCCGGGGCGCTGCTCGGCGCCGCGCCGCCGCCGGTGCAGCCGGCGAGGGCGAGCGCCGCGCCGGCGGCGACGGCGACGAGGGCGATTCGTCGTGGCGTGGTGGTGTTCATCGGTGTGCCTCCATTGGCAGGGTGGGGGTGGTGTGACGCGAGCCCGGACCGTCGAAGGCGTTCCAGGGCAGGATCTCATAGGGGTGGTCGCAGGGCGTTCCGTTGGTGACGAAGTAGTCGCCCGTGGTCAGGTCGACGCAGCTCGACAGCAGGGTCGACCAGCGGCGCACGGCGGGCCGGCGCTCGTCGGGGTGGGTGCAGACCGACTCGGGGTAGCCGAGGTGGTCGCTCATGGCGGTGCGGATGGCGTCGAGCGCCGCGTCGCGGCCGGTGGCCTCGCGCACGCGTTCGAGTCCGGCGCGCGCCTGCGGCACCCGGAAGAGCGAGTCGGCCGAGACGGGCCGGTAGCGCCCCGCGAGCTGCGGCGGCACGGATGCCTGGTAGTGGTTGCCGTGCACGAGCAGGCCCTGCTCGGGGTAGACCCAGTCGATGCCGCTCGGCGTGATCTCGAGGTCGATCGAGAACCCCGAGCGGTCGGTCAGGAGGGCGTTGCTCGCGATGTGCGCATCGGTGCGCACGAGGGTGTTGATCGCATCGGGAAGCTCGGACTGGTTGAGCGTCATGCGCCGGATGAAGGTCTGCGGCAGGCCGCTGGTGCCGGCGAAGCGGCCGCCGAGGCCGTTCGCGTTGAGGGCGATCCCGGCCGAGTTGACGCCGTGCCGGCCGATCTGGCCCGCCTCGAGCTGCATGATGAGCGTCGGCAGCGGATCCTGCACCAGGCGCACCACGACGACCGTGCCCTGGGTGCCCGTCCGCCAGTCCCAGTTCTGGCCGGCGTAGGTGTGGCCGTCGCCCGAGGCGCCGCGTGCGAGCGAGAAGCTCGTGCAGCCGTCGCTCGAATCGCGCTCCTCCTCGGCGGCGAGCTCGGGGTCGACGGCCGGCCGACGGGATCCCTGGTCGTAGATGATCTCGCCGCGCACGTTGAGCGCCATGAGGTCGAGCACGTCGCGACCCGCGCCGGCCGCGACGCCCTCGAGCTCGGTGACGATGTCGGGGGCGGCCTCGCGGCAGCGGGGGAGCCAGCCGCCGGCCTGCTCGCGCACGGCGGCCCAGGTGAGGCCGGACTGCTGCCCGAACGCCTCCTCGTAGTAGTCGATCGCCGCGTCGATGAGGTCGGCCGCGGCGGCGCCGTACTGCTCGCCGCGTGCGAACGGCGTGCCGCTCACCTCGATGGTGCGGATGGTGGTGCTCATGGACGGCGGCGTCCCTTCCATGCCGGTTAGCATGTGGACCACCGGCGTCATCGTTGGAATGATCGTTACGAGATAGGATGCTCGTGAAATGAATGATACACACGACCCGCAGTCTGTAACAACCGATACACGCAACCCCGGCGTGATCGAGTTGCGGAGTCGCGTGCGCGCCGCGTGGGACGGGCTCTCGAAGTCCGAGCAGGCGGTCGGCGGGCTGCTCGCCGGCAGCCCCGCCGAACGGCTGCTGTTCGCCACCGCCGCCGAACTCGGCGCAGAGACCGGCACGAGCAACGCGACCGTGATCCGCACCCTGCAGAAGCTCGAGTACGCCGGTCTCGCCGACCTCAAGCGCCAGGTGGCCGCCCCGTTCACCGAGGCGGTCTCGCCCGAGGAGCGGGTGCGCCAGCGCCTCGACCATGCCGGGGAGGACACCGGGCGGCTCGCCCAGAGCGTCTGGGACGAGGCGCGCGACCAGGTCGAGCTCGCTCGCCGGGCGCTCTCGATCGAGGCGGTCACGGCCGCCGCGGCGCTCATCGCGCGAGCCGGACACGTGTACACGTACGGCGTCGGCGCCTCCGCCGTCGCCGCGTCGCACCTCGCGCTCCGGCTCGGTCGGGCCGGTCGCACGGCGCGCCACCTCGACGCCGACGGCTTCCGCCTGGCCGACGCGCTGCTGCCGCTGCGCAGCGGCGACGTCGTCGTGCTCTTCGCCCCCGGTCGCGTCAACGCCGAGCTCGATGCGATCGTCGGCCGCGCCCGCGAGGTCGGCGCGCACTCGGTGCTGATCACCGACGAGCTCCACGAGCGGCTTGCGTCGCGCGTCGCCGTGACGCTCACCGCGCCGCACACGCCGACGGGCCTGACGGCGGAGGTGCTCACCTCGATCCTCGTGGCAGACGTGCTCGCCCAGTCGGTCTCGGCGCTCGCGCCCGAGCTGGCGGTCGAAACCTCGCACGCGCTCACGGTGCTCCGCTCCCGGCTCGGGTACTGAGCGCTCGCCCTCCACAGCCGACGCGGATGCCTCGGCCGCGAGCCCGCGGCGGCAGCCCGGCCGCGGGTCGGGGGCGGTCGGTAGACTCGCCGGGTGAGCTGGAACGCCGAACCCGACTGGGCCGACGAGGTCCCGTTCGACCCCGACGAGCTGGCCCCGCCGCCCGATGACGAATGGGCTGCGCCCCCGCCGCCCGACGAGTACCGCGGCGGCACCGTCGAGTGGGGTGCGGCACCGGCGGCGGCGTCTGCGACGCAGCAGTCGGGCACCCGGTCGGCGCGGCCCGACGGCCCGGCCGGCCGAGAGGCATCCGGTTCGCAGGGCCGCGTCGCCGCGGCGCGCGCCGGCTTCTCGACCGCGCTCGAGGCGCTGCGCACCGTCTTCGGCTACGACGACTTCCGCGGCGACCAGGCGGCGATCATCGAGCAGCTCACGGCGGGCGGCGACGCCGTCGTGCTCATGCCGACGGGTGGAGGCAAGAGCCTCTGCTACCAGATCCCCTCGCTGCTGCGCGAGGGCACCGGCGTCGTCGTCTCGCCGCTGATCGCGCTCATGCACGACCAGGTCGACGCGCTCGTGCGCAACGGCGTGCGTGCGGCGTACCTCAACTCGAGCCAGTCGGCCGCCGAGCGCGCGCAGGTCGAACGGGCCTATCTCGCCGGCGAGCTCGACCTGCTCTACGTCGCGCCCGAGCGGCTCGGCACCGAGAGCGCGAAGCAGCTGCTCGCGCGAGGCACCGTCGCCCTCTTCGCGATCGACGAGGCGCATTGCGTGGCGCAATGGGGCCACGACTTCCGCCCCGACTACCTCGCCCTCGCCGAGCTCGCCGAGCGCTGGCCCGACGTCCCGCGCATCGCGCTCACGGCGACCGCGACCGAGGCTACGCACCGCGAGATCACCGAGCGCCTCTCGCTCGCCGACGCGAAGCACTTCGTCGCGAGCTTCGACCGGCCGAACATCCAGTACCGCATCGCGCCGAAGCTCGAGGTGCGAAAGCAGCTGCTCGACTTCGTGCGCAGCGAGGGCCGCGATGCGGCGGGCAACCCGGTCGCGGGCATCGTCTACGCCCTGAGTCGCGCCAGCACCGAGAAGATCGCGGCGTACCTCGCGGCCAACGGCGTCGACGCCGTTCCGTACCACGCGGGTCTCGACCCCGAGGTGCGCCGGCGCACGCAAGACCGCTTCCTCCGCGAGGACGGCGTGGTCGTCGTCGCGACCATCGCCTTCGGCATGGGCATCGACAAGCCCGACGTCCGCTTCGTCGCGCACGTCGACCTGCCGAAGTCGGTCGAGGGCTACTACCAGGAGACGGGGCGCGCGGGCCGCGACGGCCTGCCCTCGACCACCTGGCTCGCCTACGGCCTGCAGGACGTCGTGCAGCAGCGGCGCATGATCGCCGAGAGCCCCGGCGACCTCGCGCACCGGCGCAGGCTCGAGTCGCACCTCGACGCGATGCTCGCCCTCTGCGAGACGGTGCAGTGCCGCAGGCAGAACCTGCTCGCCTACTTCGGTCAGCAGTCGGCGCCGTGCGGCAATTGCGACACCTGCCTCGAGCCCCCGGTCTCGTGGGACGGCACCGTCGTCGCGCAGAAGTTCCTCTCGACCGTGGTGCGCCTCGAGCGCGAGCGGCGCCAGCGCTACGGCGCGGGCCACCTCATCGACATCCTCCGCGGCAAGCGCACCCCCCGGGTCGAGCAGTACGGCCACGACTCGCTCGCCACCTGGGCGATCGGCGGCGAGCTCAGCGAGCAGCAGTGGCGCGGGGTGGTGCGGCAGCTGCTCGCGCAGGGCCTGGCGCAGACCGTCGGCGAGTACGGCGTGATCACGCTGACGGATGCCTCTGCGGCCGTGCTCGCGGGCGAGCGCGAGGTGCGATTCCGCACCGAGCCCGAGCGGGCCGGGCGCCTCCGCTCCGAGAAGCGCCAGGCGCCGGCGGCGGCCGATCTCGAGCCGGCGCAGGCCGAGGTGTTCGAGGCGTTGCGCAGCTGGCGCGCCGGCGAGGCCCGCGAACAGGGCGTGCCCGCCTACATCGTCTTCGGCGACGCCACCCTGCGCGCCGTCGCCGTCGCACGCCCGGCGAGCCTCGCCGAGCTCGACGGCATCACGGGCATCGGCGCGAAGAAGCGCGAGGCTTACGGCGAGGCCCTGCTGCGGGTCGTCGCCGCGAGCTGAACAGCGGCGGCGCTGTCCTCGCCCCGTGACGTCGCGCACACGGCTGAGTCCCATCCGCGAGAGGGGGCGTTTGCGCGACGTCGCATCATGAAGTCGCGCGAACGGCGCGTTCGGAGCGCTGGCGAGCGCCGTCTGCGCGACCTCGCGGTGACCGCCGCCGTGCGTGCCGTCGATCGGCGATCGGCGATCGGCGGTCAGGGCGGCGCCAGCGTGTGCCGACCGGCCCGATCGACCGCCATTCAATCCCGAACGTCACTCGGTTTATGATGGAGGGCACCGAGAGCATGAAGGAGTGCTGCACATGACCGAATCGACGCCCCCCCTCGACACGCGCTACCTCGACGCGAGCCTGCCCGTCGCCGAGCGCGTCGAGATCCTGTTGTCGCAGATGACGCTGGAGGAGAAGGCGGGCCTCTTCTTCCAGACCGTGATCGGCATCAATCCCGACGGCACCCTCGCGGACGGCGACGACGCGATGTCGCGCGAGTCCACAGACGAGCTCGTCAACGGGCTCAAGATGAGCCACTTCAACATCCACCAGGCGCCGGCCGACCCCGGTCAGTTCGCCGAGTGGCACAACCGCCTGCAGGAGCTCGCCGCCTCGACGCGGCTCGGCATCCCCGTGACGATCTCGTCCGACCCGCGCCACTCGTACAGCGACAACCCGCTCGCCGCGCTCTTCGCGGGCGCCTTCTCGGTCTGGCCCGAGCCGATGGGCCTCGCCGCGATCGGCGACGAGGCCACCGTCGAGCGCTTCGCCGACATCGCCCGCCAGGAGTACACCGCCGTCGGCATCCGCGTCGCCCTGCACCCGCAGATCGACCTCGCCACCGAACCCCGCTGGTCGCGCGCATTGCAGACCTTCGGCGAGGACGTCGAACTCGCGAGCCGCCTCGGCGCCGCCTACATCCGCGGCTTCCAGGGCGACGAGCTCGGCCACGACTCGGTCGCGACGATGACGAAGCACTTCCCGGGCGGCGGCCCGCAACTGGACGGCGAGGACCCGCACTTCGCCCACGGCCGCGAGCAGGTCTACCCCGGCGGCGAGTTCGAGCTGCACCTGAAGCCGTTCGAGGCGGCCTTCGAGGCCGGCACGAGCCAGATCATGCCCTACTACGGCATGCCCGTCGGCACCGAGCTCGAGGAGGTCGGCTTCGGGTTCAACAAGTCGGTCATCACCGGCCTGCTGCGCGAGCGCTACGGCTTCGACGGCGTGGTCTGCACCGACTGGGGCCTCATCAACGACGCCGCGATCATGGGCGAGCCGTTCCCGGCGCGCGCATGGGGCGTCGAGCACCTGACTCCGCGCGAGCGGGTCAAGAAGGTCATCGACGCCGGCTGCGACCAGTTCGGCGGCGAGGCCTGCCCAGAGCTGCTCATCGGGCTCGTGCGCGACGGCGAGATCAGCGAAGAGCGGGTGGATGCCTCGGCCCGGCGGCTGCTCCGCGAGAAGTTCGTGCTCGGGCTCTTCGAGCACCGCTACGTCGACGTCGAGCAGGCGCGCCGCGTCGTCGGCTCGCCCGAGTTCGTCGCCGCCGGCGAGGCCGCGCAGCGCGCCGCGATCGCCCTGCTCGTGAACCGCGAGCGCGAGGTCGCCGGCGGCGCCGGCGCGCCGACGCTGCCGATCGCCCGTGGCCTGCGGCTCTACGTCGAGGGCGTCGAGCCCGAGATCGCCGCGGAGTACGGCGAGCTCGTCGCGACCCCCGCCGAG
>JBDIAF010000100.1:0-6304 GCA_039812245.1 Agromyces sp.
GCCTGCGCCTGCCCGACCTCTTCGCCGGCTCCCCCGGCGACGCCGTAGACCAGGCGGTCGGGCGAGATCGTGTCCTTCACGGCGAAGCCCTCGCGCAGGAACTCGGGGTTCCACGCGAGCGTCGCGTGCGGCGCCCGGGCGGCGAGCAGCTCGGCCAGGCGCGCCGCCGTGCCGACCGGCACGGTGCTCTTGCCCACGACGAGGCTGCCGGCGGCCAGCTGCGGCAGGAGCGCGGTGAAGGCGGCGTCGACGTAGGCGAGGTCGGCGGCGTGCGAGCCGGCCTGCTGCGGGGTGCCGACGGCCAGGAAGTGCACCTCGGCGGCCGAGGCATCCGCGATGTCGGTGCTGAACCGCAGCCGCCCCGACTCGATGGCGGAACTCAGGATCTCGGGGAGGCCGGGTTCGAAGAACGGCGCCCGACCGGCTGAGAGCTCGGCGATCTTGCGGGGGTCGACGTCGATGCCGACGACCTCGTGCCCGAGCTCCGCCATGGCGGCGGCGTGCACTGCTCCGAGATAGCCGCAGCCGATGACCGAAATACGCATGAAGATGGCCTCCTGCATCCATTCTGTCAGGCGCCCGCGACTACGCTGATCGGATGCCCCGCCCAGCACTCGTCGCCAAGGTGCTGCTGCTGCCGTACCTCGCCGCGGTGCTGCTCATCACCCTGCTGCCCGCCGACGCAGCAGGCCGGGTGACGGGCCTCGTCGGCGTGTTGGCCGATCTCGTCGCCGGGTGGGGCGTGCCGCGCGAGCCTGCGGCGGTGGCCTTCGAGTTCCTCGCGAACGTCGCGCTGTTCGTGCCGCTCGGAGTGCTGCTGAGCCTCGCCTGGCCGCGGCTGTCGCCCTGGCTCGTGATCGGCGCCGGGTTCGTGCTGAGCGGCGCGATCGAGCTCACGCAGTTCACGCTGCCGAGCCGCTTCCCGACCGTCGGCGACGTGGTGGCCAACACGACGGGCGCGGCCATCGGCTACGCCGCCGTCGCGTGGTGGCGGCTGCGGCGGCTCAGCCGTTCGCCGGTCGAGTAGCGCGGCACTCGCCGGTCGAGTAGCGAAGCGTATCGAGACCCCCGACCGGGTCTCGAGTCCTTACCGCACGACGACGGTGGGCCCCTCGAGGTGCGCGAGCACGCCGTGGCTCACCGAGCCGAGCAGGAACCGCGCGAGCGCCCCGCGGCCGTGGCTTCCGACCACGAGCAGGCGCGCCTCGTCGGCCGCGTCGGCGAGCGCCTGCACGGGGTCGCCGGCGACCACCTCGCGCACGATCTCGAGCTCGGGGTGCTGCGCCTCGATCGGCAACAGGGCGTCGTCGAGCAGCTCGGCGGCGGCGGCGCGCAGGTCGTCGCTCGCGATCATCGCGACGCCGTAGCCGTACTCGCCGCCCACCATGAGCGCGACGTCCCACGAGTGCACCGCGATGAGCGGCTCACCGGTGCGGCGCGCCTCGTCGGCGGCGAAGACCAGGGCCCGGGTGGATGCCTCGGAGCCATCGACCCCGACCGCCACTCCCCTGCGGCCCGACACGTCGATGTCGGGGATCACGGCGACCGGGCTGTGGCTGCCGGCAGCGATGCGCAGGCTGTGCACGCCGCGGCGGCTCGCGCGCTTGCCGCCGTGCCAGTCGCTGCCGACGACGAGCAGCTCGGCGCCCTTCGAGAGCCGGTCGAACACCTCGACGGGGTCGCCCTGCTCGAGCACGACCGTCGTCTCGACGCCCGGGGCCGCGGTCGCGGCGGTCTCGGTGGCGCTGTCGAGGCATCCGCGGGCCGCCGATTGCGCGGCCAGCAGCAGTTGGCCGTCGCCGGTCGCCGGGATCGCACCGTCGATGACGTGCACGAGCCGCAGTGCGACACCGGTCGACGCCGCCCGCTCGGCCGCCCAGCGGACGGCGGCCTCGCTCGCGGGACCGGCGGTGCTCACTCCGACGATGATCTCGCTCATGCCTTCATCATGCCGCGAACGGGTGGCTGCGGAACAGGGGGACGCGCCGTAGCATCGTCGCATGCCCGCCGCCGACCCGAGGCTGCGAGCCCGCACGGCGCTGCTGCTCGCGGGCGGCTACGCGGCGCTCATCGCCGTGGTGGGATTCTGGCCGGAACGCATCGACGTGCCGTTCGAGACGACGATCGAGCAGCTGCTCGCCCCACTTGAGGCGGGTACGGGCCTGCCGGTGATGTACGGCTACAAGGTGGTCGAGTTCGCGGCGAACGCGCTGCTCTTCCTGCCGCTCGGCCTGATCGCCACGCTGGCGCTGGGTGCGCGCCGCGCCTGGTGGGCGGTCGCGGGCGGATTCGTGCTGAGTTGCCTCGTCGAGCTCGGGCAGTGGCTGCTGCTACCCGATCGCACCCCGAGCGCGCGGGATGTGCTGGCGAACACCTGCGGCGCCGCGATCGGCGCACTGATCGCGGTGGCGGCGCTCGCCCGGCAGCGTCGGGCCGAGGCGCGGCGGCTCACCCGCAGCTCGCCTCGACCATCGTCACCGTCGTCGGGTTGATCATCGGCGTCGTGCGCACCGCAGTCGGCCCGTAGGGGCCGGCGTCGGGCGTGCCGGCGAAGGTCGCGGTGACGACCGCGTCCTGCCCGTTCACGAGGTCGACGACGAACTTCTGCGCCGGCCGCCCGAGGTCGGTCACGCCCGGGCCCACCGTCGAGTCGACGCCCACCTGCGGCGTCTCGGCGGCGGTGATCGTGCCGCCGACCGGGCCGTAGAGGAAGACCTCGGTGCGATAGAAGTCGAAGAGCCCGCTGTCGACGTAGTCGGGCAGTTCGAGGTCTTCGGGGATGTCGAAGCGCAGGTGCGTCTCAACGGTGTAGCTCGGCGCGTCGGGCGTGCACGCGTTCGTCGTCACCGTCGTGTCTGTGTGCAGGTAGTAGTCGATCTTCGACGAGCTGCGGTCGCGGAAGTAGATGCCGAGCACAGTCTCCGGCTCGTTGGAGGTCGGCAGCGTGCCCTGGATACGCAGGCCGTCGAGCAGCTTCTCGGTGGCAGCATCGGCGCTCCAGAGCATGATGCTGCCCTGGTTCGCCGCCGCGGTGATCGCATCGGCCATCGCCCAGAGGTCGTAGTCAGCGCTCATGATGCGATCGAAGATCGCGGATGCCGCCGCGGCGAAGTACGCGTCGGACTGCGAGCCCTCCGGGTACCTGAAGTAGGCCTGGTTGAGCAGTTCGCTCACGACGTTCTCGGCCGTGAGCGCGGTGCCGTCGGGCAGCGCCACCGGGCCGGTGACCGCGAGCATCTTCGACAGCGCGATCGGGTCGATCGAGACGATCGTGTCGGGGGTGATTCCTGCCGTCCGCTGCAGCTGGGCGGTGAGGATCTTCGCCGTCGTCGGGAAGTCGGGCCGGCTCGCCGCCCCGTTGATGTGCTGCGTGAGGATGTCGTCGTAGAGCACGTTCGCGCTCTCGTCGACCGTGACGTCGAGGGGAATCCCTCGGGGGAACTCGCCGCTCGACAGCTGTGCGACGGGTGAGACTCGGCCGTCCTCGACGTGCAGGATCGTCTGGGCCGCCGGCCCTCCCCCGAGCGCCGCCGTCTCGGCGTTGTTGAGGAACACGAGGGCGACCGTCTGCGGCCCGTCGACGCCGAGCAGCCTGCCGACACCGGCCAATCCCGCCCGGAGCGGCGGCACGGCCGCGCGGGCCTCGGCGAGCGGGGGCGCCAGCTCCTCGACCGCGTCGCGCACCTGCGGCATCAGCGCGTCCGCGTCGATCGCGTCGACCCGCTCGGACACCTCGTCGAGCACGGTCGCGGCCGTCGCGGCGAGATCGGATGCCTCGCGCAGCGATGCGAGATCGAACCCGCCCGTCGCTGGGTCCCGGTGCAGCGCGAATCCGCTGAGCAGGCCGGCCGCCGGCGAGACGATCTCGCGCGAGACCGACTCACCGCCCTCGGCGATCGTGCGGACGGCGTGGAGGTTCGCCCCGACCCACGGCACCTGCTCGCCCAGCCGCCAGAGCCCGTCGGTGGTTGGGGCGACCGCGGCCTCGGTCGACGAGCGGAGGGCCGAGGCGAGGTTCGGCAGCTCGCTGAAGCGCTGCTCGCTCGCCGCGAGCTGGAATGCGCCGAGCTGCGTCCTGGCGTCCTCGAGGTGCGCCTTCACCGTCATCGTGCCATCGACGAGCCGATAGCCCGCGATGCCGAGGACCGCGATCGCGACGAGCCCGAGCGCGACCAGCGACCAGACGACGACGTGCGCACGTCGGCGTCTCGGGCGTCGGGCCTCGCTCACGGCGGCCTCCCGCGAAGGAGCCACCACTCAAGGGTGCGCCGCCGGGCCCTGTTCCGGGAGTCCCCCGTGGGCGGGTCAGCCGCGCTCAGTGCCGCCCGTTCAGCACCCCGCCCGACTCGTGCAGGTAGCAGACTCCGCACAGCGACTCGTACTCGACCTCTTCGCCGTCGATGGCGACCTGGTCGCCGTCGAAGACGTAGCGCCCGCCGATGCGCCGGCCGTTGAAGATCGCCTTGCGCCCGCATCGGCAGATGGTCTTCAGCTCTTCGAGGCTGTGGGCGACCTCGAGCAGGCGTCGGCTGCCGGGGAACGCGACCGTCTGGAAGTCGGTTCGGATGCCGTACGCCAGCACGGGCACGTCGTCGAGCAGGGCGATGCGCAGCAGCTCGTCGACCTGGGTCCCGCTCAGGAACTGCGCCTCGTCGACCAGGAGGCAGCTCACCTCGCGACCGCCGAGATCGACCGTGTCGCCCGTGACCCGGTGCCGCTCGAACGTCGCCCTGACGTCCTCGTCGGGGCCGATGGTGAAGTCGACCTCGCGGGTGACGCCGAGCCGCGAGACGATCTCGCGGTCGCCCTTCGTGTCGACCGAGGGCTTCGCGAGCAGCACCCGGTGGCCGCGCTCCTCGTAGTTGAACGCCGCCTGGAGCAGGGCGGTCGACTTGCCCGAGTTCATGGCTCCGTAGCGGAAGTAGAGCTTGGCCATCCGATGCCTTCTGTTGGAGTGGAGCCCTTCGACGAGCTCAGGGGACCAGAGGAGAGTAGTTGAGTTCAACGATGGCACGCTCGGCCGAGATGATCGACTCGGTGCCGAACCCGACCGCGCGCGCGATCGAGACGATGCGCTCCAGCTCGCGCTGTCGCGGCCGCACGGCACCGCCCTCGGCCACAACCTCGATGCGCCCCTCGCCGGCGGCCTCGACGATGGAGACGCGCAGCATGCGCGATCTCGTGCCGTCGCCGAGCCATGAGGCGATCGCGGTGAGCGCCGTGCGCTGATCGCTCGAGAAGGCCGACGCCGCGCCGCTCGGGTCGTCGACGACGACCTCGACGGCGCGCTCGTCACGCAGCCGCTCGGCGAGGTCGTCGAGCCACGTCGCCTCGAGGCCGGCCTTCATGGCCGCCTGCAGCTGCTCGGCGAGTTCGCGCGCCCGGTCGACGTCGGCGACGCTCACCCGCTCGGCCGACACCACGCCCGCGAGGAACGGCAGCACCTCGCGGGCGAGCATCGACAGGCGCCCGAGGGCGAGCGCGTCGTGATCGGGCGGATCCAGCTCACCGCCTCCGACGACCGGCTCCGTCATCGCCCCGGCACGCCGCGCCGCGTCGTGCTGCAGCGCCGCACGGTTGGCGCGACGCTGCCAGGCGATGATCGCACCGACCATCGAGTAGGAGTAGCTCGCGCCCGCTGCGGCGAGCGCCACGATCGCCGTCGACCCGATGAGGATCAGGGAGCCGAGCGGCTGCTCGCTCGCCGCGTTCACCGAGTTGCCGACGACGAGGATCGACAGCACCGCCGAAGAGAGGCCGGCCGCGCCGAGCAGCGCGGCCCAGCTCGCATACGGGGCGCTGCACAGCAGCAGGAGCCCGATCGTGACCGGCCCGTAGTCGTCGTACAGCACGGCGTCGTTGCCCATGGTGCTGACGTACTCGGCGACCGCGGCGCCGGTCGCGAGCGTGAGCACGAGCCACAACCGCTCGCTCGCGAACTGGCGCCGCGATCGCACCACCCCGGAGGCGAGGGCGAAGCCCGCCGCGGCGACCAGCAGGATGCCGAGCACCGCGGCGAGCATGCTCGTCACCTCGTGCAGGTGGACGAAGGTGAACGCCACGGCGATCGCGAGCGCGAGCAGCGAGCCGAAGACGACGAGCGGGGCGGCCACCGCCCCGCCGATCGGATCGGCCTGCTGCACCGTCAACCTGATCCGCGGATTCATGCGACACCCCTCGGCATCGTCAGCACGATCGTTGTGCCGACGTCGAGCGTCGACCAGATGCGCACGGTGCCGCCGGCGAGCTCGACCCGCGCGCGGATCGAGGTGCGCAGGCCGATGCGGTCGCCGGGCACGCGCGC
>JBDIAF010000101.1:0-6233 GCA_039812245.1 Agromyces sp.
CCGGCCGCCGTGCCGTCGCCCGCGTCGGCCCCGTCGCCGCGTTCGGCCTCGGGGCGCAGGTCGACGCCCCGGTTCGCGAGCTGCACGGCCGGCCCGTCTCCGTCGCCGAGGGCCGCGTGCACGCCCACTCCGGCCGCGATCGCGCACATCACGAGGATCCCGGCGCCGACGCTCGAGACGAGCCGCCACGACGGCTTCGTGCCCGCGTCCGAGTGTCGAGTCGACTCGCGACTCGACATGCGGTGGGCTGCGCGCGTTCGTGGCATCCCTTTCGACCGTAGGCGACGAGGATGACCCCCGCAAGGGGGGTTACCGGGATTCACAGCGTCACCGCGAGGGTCAGTCGGCGACGGGCGTCTGGCCGGAGGCATCCGGATGCGCCTCGGTCGTCGCCCCCGTGGCGACGTCGGCCGGCGAGCGCTGGCGGCGGCTCAGCCAGAGGAACGGCATGGCGAGGACGCCGATGCCGCCGCTCACGATGAGCGAGCCCGGGTAGCCCCACAGATCGGCGGAGCGGCCCAGTACCGGCTGGATGACGGCGCCGCCCGCGCTGCCCATGAGCGAGTCGAAGGAGAGCACCGTGGCGCGCTGCGCCGAGGGGATCATGTCGTTGAGGTATGCCTGGCGCACGGGACCGGTGACCGCCTCCACCAGCCCCCACGCCACGAGCAGCAGCAGGGCGAGCCAGAAGCTGCGGTTCAGCCCGAGGCCGAGGAGCACGAGCGTGCTCACCGCGAGGCTCAGGAGCATGAGCGTCGTCCGGCGACGGAAGAGGCGGCGCGCCTGCGGCGCCAGCCATCCGCCGATCACCTGCGCCCCCGACAGGATCGCCGCGGCGAGGCCGGCGATCGAGTACGCGTCGGGATCGCCCCACAGTTCGACGAGGTAGGGCTGCAGCGCGTAGAAGACGTAGAACCCGACGCCCGTGGTGAAGAACGAGGCGAACATGAGGTAGCGCACGGGCGGGCGGCCGAGCCCGTATCGCACGGAGGCGCGCATGACCTCCTTGGTCGCCGCGATCGGGTGCGCGCGCCCCGCCGGGGTGAACCCCAGGTCGTGCATCACGAGCGCCGCGACGACGAACATGATCACGAGGATCGCCGCCCGCGCCACGAACGGCATGCCGAGGTCGGTCGCCTGGGCGAGCGCTCCGCCGGCGAGCGATCCGACGAACATCGCCGCGCCCGAGAGCGCGAGCCCGCGCCCGAACACCCGCTCGAGCGGGCCCGTGTAGCCGGTCGCGGCCAGCGCGTCGACGAGCCAGGCATCGACGGCGCCCGAGAAGAAGGTGAAGCCGAGGCCGAGCAGCACCGACACGATCGCCCACATCCAGAACGGGCCGTGGGCGACCCAGAGCGCCCAGTACATGACCGTGGTCGCCGCGAGGGTCAGGGTGCCGAGCAGATACGACACGCGTCGGCCGAGGGTGTCGGCGACGACGCCGGTCGGCACCTCGAAGAGCACCATGCCGACCGAGAAGAACGCGTTCGCGGCGAACGCCTCGAGGTTCGACAGCCCCGCGTCGAGCAGGAAGAGCGTGTTGACGCCCCAGATGAGCGAGGCGGCCAGCGTGTTGCCGATCAGCAGGGTGAAGTAGACGCCCTGCACGCGCGCGGGGGTGGGCGTGGGCGAGAGCTGCGGGGGCGTGCCGCCCTCGGCCGGGCGCTCGGGGGTGGGACCCTCTGATTCGACGCGGTCCACGCGCCCCATCATCCTCCCCGACGGGCTCGACCGGAAGCGCTACGCTCGCCGCATGGTGCGCTTCCTGATCCGGCTCGGCGTGTTCCTCGGGCTCGCGGCCGTCGCCCTGCTCGTCGCCGCCCTGCTCGTGCCCGGCATGCACCTGCAGTGGCAGGGATTCCTCGTCGCCATCCTGGTCTTCGCGATCGTGCAGGCCGTGATCGAATGGCTCGTCGGCGCGGTGTTCCGCCGCGGCGCCCCGGCGGTCGCGGGTGCGGCCGGCCTGATCTCGACCGCGGCGGCGCTCGCACTCGCTTCGCTCGGCGACGGCATCACGTTCGACGGCATCGCCGCCTGGGTGCTTGCGGCCGTGCTGATCTGGCTCATCACCGGCCTGGTCGGCTGGCTCGCGGGCAAGTACCTGCTGCCGAGGGCCGGGCGCGCGAAGAAGGACTGAGCACCGTCGTCGCACGAAGAGGGCGATCGCCAGCCGTACGATATGATGATTCCATCAATCCATGAATCCAGGAGATGCGATGTTCTCCGATCCCGCGCGACCGCTCTACGAGGTCAAGGCCGGCCTGTTCAAGGGACTCGCACACCCGCTGCGCATCCGCGTGCTCGAGGTCCTCTCGGCCGCGCCCGAGGTCTCGGTGTCGGAGCTGATCGCCGCGACCGGCCTCGAGGCATCCCACCTCTCGCAGCACCTCGCCGTTCTGCGGCGCAACCGGCTCGTCGCGGCCGAGCGGCGCGGCAGCCTCGTCTTCTACCGGCTCGCCTACCCGCAGGTCGCCGATCTGCTGCGGGTCGCCCGCTCGCTCCTCGGCGAGATCCTGGAGACCACCCAGCAGCAGCTCGTCGAGCAGCAGGGGCTGCCCGCGATACCGGCGGCCGCGACGGAGGACGTCCCGACATGACCGGCGCGCGCGAGCTGCTCGACCGCGCAGCGAGCCTCGCGCCGTCACCGGCCGACTACCGCGGCCTGCGGCGCAGCTGGAAGGCCGATCTGGCCGCCGGGATCACGGTCGGCATCGTCGCGCTCCCGCTCGCCCTCGCATTCGGGGTCAGTTCGGGCGCAGGCGCAGAGAGCGGGCTCGTCACCGCCGTCGTCGCGGGAGTCGTGGCCGCGGTGTTCGGCGGCTCGAACGTGCAGGTCTCGGGACCGACGGGCGCGATGGTCGTGGTGCTCGGACCCGTCCTGGCCCAGCACGGCGTCGGCGCGCTCGGCGCGGTCTGCCTGATCGCGGGCCTCATCGTGCTCGCCGCCGGCGTCCTGCGGCTCGGGCGCGCGGTGAGCTACATCCCATGGCCGGTCATCGAGGGCTTCACCCTCGGGATCGCGGTGATCATCTTCATGCAACAGGTGCCGGCCGCCGTCGGCGCGCCGGCGGGCGACACCCCCAATGCGGTGCTCGCCGCGTGGGGCGCGGTCGCATCCGCGCAGTGGCCCGAGGCGGCTTGGACCCTCGGGATCACCGCGGCGGTGGCGGTGATCATGCTCGCCGCCCCGCTCGTGCACCCGCGTCTGCCCGGCTCGATCATCGCCATCGCGGTCATCGGCGGGGCGTCGGCGCTGCTCGGCCTGCCGGTCGAGGCCATCGGCGAGCTTCCGGCGGGTCTACCCGTCCCATCCTGGCCGGCACTGCCGCCGAGCAGCGATCCGGCTGCACCATGGGCGGGTCTCGGTCAGCTGATCGGGCCCGCCGTCGCAGTCGCCGCCCTCGCGGCGATCGAGTCGTTGCTGTCGGCGCGGGTCGCCGCGTCGATCTCGGACACCGGCCCGTACGACGCCGACCGCGAGCTCGTCGGTCAGGGCCTCGCGTCGATCGCCTCCGGGTTCTTCGGCGGAATGCCGGCGACGGGAGCGATCGCCCGCACCGCGGTGAACGTGCGCTCCGGTGCGCGAACCAGGGTCGCCGCGATCGCGCACGCCGCGCTTCTGCTCGTCGTCGTCTCGTTCGGCGCCGCGATCGTGGGCCGGATCCCGCTCGCCGCGCTCGCAGGAGTGCTCATGGTCACCGCCTGTCGCATGATCTCGATCGCCACCGTGCGCAGCGTCGTGGGATCCACGCGGGCCGATGCCGTCGTGTTCATCGCCACGGCGCTCGTGACGGTCAGCGTCGACCTGATCTACGCGGTGCTCATCGGCATCGCCGCTGCGGCGTTCTTCGCGCTCCGCACGCTCGCCCGATCGAGCGGCGTGCATCGCGAGGAGCTGCCGGGGGCCCCGCAGCCCGGCGACGAGCGGATCGCGCTCTTCCGCCTCGAGGGCGCCCTGTTCTTCGGGGCGGCCGAGCGCACCCTCGAGCGCGTGGCCGGCATCCGCGACGTCGAGATCGTGATCCTCCGCATGTCGCAGCTGCAGGTCCTCGATGCCACCGGCGCCCAGGTCGTCACCGAACTCATCACCGGCCTCGAGCGTCGCGGCGTCACGGTGCTCGTGAAGGGCGTGCAGACGAGGCACATGCGGCTCGTCGAGCGAGTCGGCGTGGTGCGATCGTTGCGACACCGCAACCACCTGTTCGACGAACTCGCCCCGGCGGTCGCCCATGCTCGCGACCATCTGCGGCGGGCCGACTCGCAGGGCCCCTGAGGGGTTGACGCGCGACGGCCGCCCTGGGGCGACGGCCGGATCGAGCTGCTCTCGGGCGACGGCGCCGAACGCACCGCCGAGCTGAAGCAGCGCTTCGGCACCGTCATCGTCTGGGGCAGCCTCGTGCTCACCGACGCGCTCTTCGCCGCCGGCCTGGTCGACGAGCTGCACCTGCGCATCGTGCCGGTGCTGCTCGGCGACGGCCGCTCGTTCACTCCGCCTGCGCTCGGCGACCGGGCGCTCGAACTCGAACGGGTCGCCACCAGGCCGGGCGGCGTGGTGAGCCTGCGGTACCGCGTCCGCTGACGGGTCACTCGGTCGCGGCGGGGATCCCGGTGCGGTACTCCTCGGAGAGCACCCGATAGGAGCGCGTCGTGAAGGCGGCGAGCGCGAGCGCGACCATGACGAGCCCGCTGACGAGGAACACGAGGGCGATGCCTCGCGCCTCGCCCTCGCCGAGGAGCCAGCCCCACGTCTCGCGGCCGTCGGCGGAGCGCATGTAGGGGATGATCCAGAACTGGGCGATCGGGGCGATGAGGAACGCCGTGATGGGCGCGGCCGCCGCCTCGAAGGCCGCCGCGAACCCGAACACGCGCCCCTGCTTGGTGAACGGCACGACCTTCTGGATGACGGTCTGCTCGGCCGCCTCGACGACCGGGATCAGGGTCATGTAGACCCAGATGCCGAGCGCGTACAGCGGCCACCATTCGCGGATCGTGAACCCCGCGCCGAGCAGGCCCATGACGACGACCACGAGCAGCATGGTGCGGATGGGGTTGCGCCCGAGCCCCCACTTCGCGATGACGAGCCCGCCGATGATGAACCCGGTCGCCGTGACCCCGAGCACGACGCCCCACCATTCGACGGGGAAGAGGGTGAGGCCGTACGGGTCCATGAGCGCCATGTAGACGCCGCCGATGAGGTTGTTGAACGTCGAGAAGACGATGAGGGCGAACAGCCCCGGGGCGAGCCGGATCGCGGCGATGCTGCCGCGCACGTCGATGACCGGCGCCCGCTCGCCGTCGGGCTCGGGCTTCGCCTCGGGGATGCGCACGAAGAAGAGGTGCACCAGCGCGACGAGGGTGAGCCCCACGGCGATGAGCATCGTGCCGCCCATGCCGAGCAGCCCGATCGCGAGCCCGGAGAACACGCTCGTGACGACGAAGGCGAGGCCCTGCACCGTGCCGACGAGGCCGTTGGCGTTGGCGTGGCGCTCGACCGGCACGAGCAGCGTCACCGTCGTCGACAGGGCGATGTTGCGCAGCTGCTCGACGACGGCGCCGAACAGGATGACGCCCGAGAACACCCAGAACCACGGGCCGCCGAGGTCGAGCAGCGCCTGCTCGGGCTGCCAGAGGTAGACGAGCCCGGCGACGGCGAAGGCGGCGAAGGTGACGACGCTCGAGAACAGCATGACCCGGTGCTTGCGATGCCGATCGACGATGGTGCCGAACAGCATGGAGAAGACCGCGACGAGCAGCATGTAGGCGCCGCCGATGATGCCGGTCGCGAGCACCGACTCCGTCTCGAGGTAGACCCAGAACGTGAGCGCGAACCAGAGGAAGCTCGTCGTGACGTTGGCGACCATCGTGTTCACGAGCACCTGCGCGAAGGTGCGCATGCCGCCGGGCGGCGGCGCGTCGGCACCCGACGGCTCGGGAGTCGACGGCGCAGCACTCGAGGCCCCGGCGGCCGGCGCGCCGGGAGCGAGCGGCGCCTCGGGCCCGACGGCTTGCGGCGTCACCCGGGTCGGGTCGGCGCGCGTCTCCTCGTCCACGGTGCGAGGGTACCCAGCGCCGCCGACATCCGGAACCCGCCGCGGGACGGCTGCACGTGCGGTCCCGTCTCCCCCGCACGACGGATGCCCCGGCTCGCGCGCGCCCGATAGCGTGATGGGATGCCCGCCGCCGCCCCGCCAGCTCCGCCCGTCGTCGAGGGCGTCGAGTGGCGCCGGCCCGGC
>JBDIAF010000102.1:0-6147 GCA_039812245.1 Agromyces sp.
CGCCGGCCTGCACGCGCGCCACGCCGCCCTGGATGAGCGCCGTGCGGATCGCGATGGCCAGGTCGGCGTCGCCGCCGAATCCGAAGTAGCCGACGACGCCGCCGTAGACGCCCCGCTGGGCCGGCTCGAGCTCGTCGATGATCTCGAGCGCGCGCGGCTTCGGCGCACCCGACAGGGTGCCGGCGGGGAACGTCGCGCGGAACACGTCGACGGCGTTGCGGCCGGGTGCGAGGTCGCCCTCCACCGAGGAGACGATGTGCATGATGTGGCTGAACCGCTCGATGCGCATGAACTCGGTGACCTCGACCGAGCCGGCCGTGCACACCTTCGCGAGGTCGTTGCGGGCCAGATCGACGAGCATGAGGTGCTCGGCTCGCTCCTTGGGGTCCGCGGCCAGCTCGGTCTCGAGCGCCGCGTCCTCCTCCGGCGTGGCGCCGCGCGGACGCGAGCCCGCGATCGGGTGCGTGTAGACCCGTCCGTCCTCGACCTTCACGAGCGCCTCGGGCGAGGAGCCGACGATCCAGTACGGCTCCCCCGTCGAGTCCTCGAGGTGCAGCAGGTACATGTACGGGCTCGGGTTGAGGCTGCGCAGCACCCGGTAGACGTCGACGGGCTCGGCCGCGACGGGCTGCTCGAAGCGCTGCGAGATGACGACCTGGAAGATGTCGCCCTCGCGGATGTACTCCTTGGAGCGCTCGACCGCGGCGAGGAAGTCGGCCTGCTCCGTCCGGTGCGCGGGCTCGGCGACGATCCCGAGGTCGACCTCGGCCAGCCGCGCCTCGGACGGGCGGGCGAGCGCCTGCTGCATCCGGTCGAGTCGTGCCTGCGCATCGGTCCAGAGGGCCTCGGCGTCGTCGACGCCGTCGTTCAGCGCGGAGGCGACGAGCTGCACGGTGCCGCTGCGGTGGTCGATCACGACGAGCTCGGAGACGAAGGCGAACGCCTGGGCGGGCACCGGGAACTCGGCCGGCGGGCGGTTCGGCAGCCGCTCGATCTGCCGGATCGCCTCCCAGCCGATGAAGCCGACGAGGCCGCCGGTCAGCGGCGGCGCACCGGGCACGTCCTCGGTGGCCCAGCGCTCGTAGAGCGCTTCGAGCGCCGCGAGCGGCGCGAGGTCGGATGCCTCGCCGAGGGCGCGCTCGCGCGGAAGGCCGTAGTCGAGCCACTCGACCCGGTCGTCGCGCTCGGTCAGGACGCCGTGCGAGGCGACGCCGACGAAGGAGTAGCGCGACCAGATGCCGCCCTGCTCGGCCGACTCGAGCAGGAAGGTGCCCGGCCGGCCCTCTGCGAGCTTGCGGTAGATGCCGACGGGGGTCTCCCCGTCGGCGAAGAGCTCGCGCACGACGGGCACGACGCGGCGTCCGGCGAGCTGGGCCGTGAACGCCTCGAAGGTGGTGGTGGCGGTGCCGCTCATTCGCTGCCTCCTGCTGCGGGCGCGTGCCCCGCGACGACCTCGACCGGCTCGACGTCGAAGCAGCTGCGCGCCCCCGTGTGGCAGGCCGCACCGAGCTGCTCGACCTCGACGAGGAGCGTGTCGGCATCGCAGTCGAGCGCGGCCGAGCGCACGTACTGGGCGTGCCCCGAGGTGTCGCCCTTGCGCCAGTACTCCTGCCGCGACCGCGACCAGAAGGTCACGCGACCCTCGGTGAGCGTGCGCCGCAGCGCCTCCCGATCCATCCAGCCGAGCATGAGCACCTCGCGGGTGTCCCACTGCTGGATGATCGCCGGGAGCAGGCCGTCGGCGTTGAAGGCGGCGCGGTCGAGCGCGGCAGCGGCGTCCAGGGTGCTCATCGTACGATCCTCCCATCGGCGGCGAGGGCCGCCTTGACCTCGTCGATCGTGATCTCGCCGTTGTGGAACACGGAGGCGGCGAGCACCGCGTCGGCACCGGCGGCGATCGCCGGGGCGAAGTCGTCGACGCGCCCGGCGCCACCGGAGGCGATGACGGGCACCGTCGACAGCTCGTGCATGAGGGCGGTGAGCTCGAGGTCGAAGCCCTGCTTCGTGCCGTCGGCGTCGATCGAGTTGACCAGGAGCTCGCCCGCGCCGAGCCCGATCGCGCGTCGCGCCCACTCGAGGGCGTCGAGCTCGGTCTCCGTGCGGCCGCCGTGGGTCGTGACGACGAAGCCCGACTCGGTGCGGCCGGATCGCTTCACGTCGAGCGAGAGCACGCACACCTGCGCGCCGAAGCGATCGGCGATCTCGGCGATGAGTGCCGGGCGGGCGATCGCGGCGCTGTTCACGCCGATCTTGTCGGCGCCGTGGCCGAGCAGGCGCGCCACGTCCTCGGGCGAGCGGACGCCGCCCCCGACGGTCAGCGGGATGAACACCTGCTCGGCGACGCTGCGCACCATGTCGTACGTGGTCGAGCGATCGTCGACGGTCGCGGTGACGTCGAGGAAGGTGAGCTCGTCGGCGCCCTGCTCGGCGTAGCGCGCGGCGAGCTCCACGGGGTCGCCGGCGTCGCGCAGGTTCTGGAAGTTGACGCCCTTGACGACACGGCCCCCTGCGACGTCGAGGCACGGGATGACGCGGACGGCGAGGCTCATCGTGCGCCTCCTACAACCGCGCCGCGTGGATGGCGGAGACGAGGATCGCGCGAGCGCCGATGGCGTACAGGGCGTCCATGACGTGGTTCATCTCGATGCGCGGGATCATCACCCGCACGGCCACCCACTCGGGGTCGTGCAGCGGCGACACCGTGGGCGACTCGAAACCGGGCGCGGCGGCCGTCGCCTGCTCGAGGTTCGCGACCGGCACGTCGTAGTCGAGCAGCACGTACTGGCGCGCGACGAGGACGCCCTGGAGGCGCCGCACGAGGGTCTCGGTGCCGGGCTTGTCGACGCCCGAGCCGATGAGCACGGCCTCGGACTCGAGGATGACCGGGCCGAAGATCTCGAGGCCGGCCTGGCGCAGGGTGGCCCCGGTCGAGACGACGTCGGCCACCGCATCGGCCACGCCGAGGCGCACGGCGGACTCGACGGCGCCGTCGAGCTTCACGAGCTTCGCGGTCACCCCGTGCCCCGCGAGGAAGCCGCCCACGAGGCCCGGGTAGCTCGTCGCGACCCGCACGCCCTCGAGGTCGGCGAGCTCGGCGAAGGAGCCCTGCGGGCCGGCGAAGCGGAAGGTCGAGTCGCCGAAGCCGAGCGGCGCGATCTCGGAGGCGTCCGAGCCCGAGTCGAGCAGGAGGTCGCGGCCCGTGATGCCCACGTCGAGCGCGCCCGAGCCGACGTAGGTGGCGATGTCGCGCGGACGCAGGTAGAAGAACTCGACCCCGTTGCGGGGGTCGGCGGTGTGCAGGTCGCGCGGGTCGCGGCGACCGGTGTAGCCGGCCTCCCAGAGCATCTGGGCGGCGGTGTCGGAGAGCGAGCCCTTGTTGGGCACGGCGATGCGGAGCATGTGGATGGCCTTCGTGTCGGCGAGTCGGTGATCGGGCGGGAGCGCGATCAGAGATGTCGGTACACGTCGGCCGGAGTGAGCCCCTTGGCGAGCATCAGCACCTGCAGGTGGTAGAGGAGCTGCGAGATCTCCTCCGCGGCCTCGTCGTCGCTCTGGTACTCGGCGGCCATCCAGACCTCGGCCGCCTCCTCGACGATCTTCTTGCCGATGGCGTGCACGCCGGCGTCGAGCTCGCGCACGGTGCCTGAACCCTCTGGGCGGGTGGTGGCCTTGTCGCTGAGCTCGACGAAGAGTTCGTCGAAGGTCTTCACGACTCCAGACTACCGGTGGCCGGGGGCGGTCAGTGCGCGTGCGACGCGGCCGCCGCCCGCAGTGCCTCGATCTGCTGCTCCGGCACCCCGCGGAAGACGGCCGAGCCGGCGACGAACGTGTCGGCGCCGGCCTCCGCCGCGACGCCGATCGTGTCGACCGTGACGCCGCCGTCGACCTGCAGCCACACGTCGAGCCCGCGAGCGCGCACGGCGTCCGCAACGCGTCGCAGCTTCGGCATCGTCTCCGGCATGAACGACTGACCGCCGAAGCCCGGCTCGACGGTCATCACCAGCACCTGGTCGAACTCGTGCAGCATCTCGAGGAAGGGCTCGGCCTCGGTGCCCGGCTTCAGGGCGATGCCGGCGCGGGCGCCGATCTCGCGGAGGCGGCGCGCGATCGCCACGGGGTCGGCGGCGGCCTCGACATGGAACGTCACACTCGCCGCGCCGAGCTCGGCGTAGCCCGGCGCCCAGCGGTCGGGATCGTCGATCATGAGGTGGACGTCGAGCGGGATCGGGCTCGTCGCCTGGATCCGCTCGACCATCTGCGGGCCGAAGGTGAGGTTCGGCACGAAGTGGTTGTCCATGACGTCGACGTGCACCAGGTCGGCGGTCGCGATGCGCGCGAGCTCGTGCTCGATGTTCGCGAAGTCGGCGGCGAGGATGCTCGGGTTGATGCGCGTCATGGCATGAAGCCTAGCGACGCGGCGAGCCCCTCAGCCGACCCGGCGCACGAGCGCGACGAACATCGCGTCGGTGCCGTGGCGGTGCGGCCAGAGCTGCACGGTCTCGCCCGCGCGCTCGCCCGTCTCGGCGAGGTCGAGCGGCTGGTTCGCGATCGACTGGACGACGCTTCGGGTGTCGAGCGGCTCGATGACCCCGCGCCAGCGCGCGTGCGCCGCGCCCAGGGTGCCGAAGGTCTCGGCGGTGTGCGGCGAGCAGGTGACGTAGGCCAGGATGCCCCCCGGAGCGAGCAGCTCGACCGCGCGGTCGAAGAGCTCGCCCTGCAGGGCGGTCAGCTCGCCCACGTCGCCCGGCTGCTTGCGCCACCGCGCCTCCGGGCGACGGCGGAGCGCCCCGAGCCCCGTGCACGGGGCGTCGAGCAGGATCCGGTCGAAGCCCTGCGGCGCACCGAGCGCGGATGCCTCGGCCGTACGCCCGTCGCCGACGTGCACGTGGACATCGAGGGGCACGCCGGTCACCGCGCGGCGGACGAGCTCGGCGCGGGCCTCCCCCAGCTCGTTGGCGACGAGCGTCGCGTCGCCGGCGAGCGCCTCGGCCGCGAGCACCGCGGTCTTGCCGCCGGGGCCCGCGCAGAGGTCGAGCCACCGCTCCCCCGGCTCGACCGACTTCGCACGGCTCAGGGCGAGCGCCGCGAGCTGGGACCCCTCGTCCTGCACGCGCACCCGGCCCTCGTGCGCGGCGACGAGCGCGAAGGGCTCGTCGGCGGTCAGGCCGATCGGCGAGTAGCGGTCGGGCCGGCCCAGCTCGTCGGGCTCGGCGTCGCCCAGCCCGGGCAGGGCGACCAGGTTCACCCGCGGCGCGGCGTTGTCGGCGGCCAGCAGCGCCTCGAGCTCGTCCGCCCGCCCCTCGTGCTCGAGGGCCTGCCGCAGTGCGCGCACGATCCACTCCGGGTGGCTCTCGACGGACGCGAGCTTGGCGAGTTCGCCGCCCGGCGTCTCGTCGGCGACCCAGCCGCGCCACTCCTCGAGGCTCGATCGCGAGATCGTGCGGAGCACGCCGTTGACGAAGCCGCTCGCCGAGGGGGCGAGGCGCTTCGCGAGCACCACCTGCTCGTTGACGGCGGCGTGCACGGGCACGCGCGTCGCGAGCAGCTGGTGCGTGCCGAGGCGCAGGATGTCGAGCACGGCGGGGTCGATCCGCGACGCGTCGCGTTCGGCGACGAGCTCGATGATGCGGTCGTAGAAGCCGCGCAGCCGCAGGGTGCCGTACGTCAGCTCGGTGGCGAGGGCGGCGTCCGCGGGGCCGAGCTTCGAGCGGGCGATGCGGTTGGGCAGCAGCAGGTTCGCATACGCCTCGTCGGCGCGCACGGCCTCGAGCACCTCGTAGGCGACGATGCGCGCCGGAGAGACGCGCACCTGCCGCGGTGTCGTCGTCTGACGGGGGCGTCGCCGGGGTTGCTTCTGAGCCACCCGACCACTGTACGGGGCGCGGGGCGCTCAGCCGCCGAGCCTGGTGGGGCCGGAGAGGCCGCGAGCCCAGTCGGCGCCGTTCATCGCCTGGCGGCCGGCGGGCTGCACGCGAACGAGCTCGACGGGGTCGGCCGCCGTGCCGACGAGCACCCGTCGGCGCTCGGCCAGAACCTCGCCGGGGGCGAGGGCGTGCGCCGAGGCCGGCGAGGCATCCGTCCGGTCCACCGCGCGCGCCTCGAGCACCTTGAGCCGCTCGCCCCCGATGGTCGTCCAGGCGCCCGGTT
>JBDIAF010000103.1:0-6140 GCA_039812245.1 Agromyces sp.
TCGCGCGCGAGCCGCCGAGCATCGCGTAGACGAGCATCGGCACCATGCACGTGTAGAGGCCGATCTGCACGGGCAGGTTCGCGATGGTGGCGTACGCCATGGCCTGCGGCACCACGACGGCACCGGCCGAGAGGCCGGCGAGCACGTCGCGCCCGATCAGGCCGGGTCGGTACCCCTCCAGCGTCGGGAAGAACCAGCGCCCGCGGGCGACGGCGGTCTGCGGCATCCGCTCACCCGACCGGGAAGACGCGCGACCAGTCGTCCGCGACGCTCACGACCGTGTACCCGCGATCGGATGCCTCGGCGAGCACCTGCTCGGCCCCCTTGTCGTACGCGACGTCGCCGCGTCCCGAATCGTCGTCGTGGTGCACGAGCAGCGCGAGGCCGCCGCCCTTGCGCGCGAAGTCGAGCATGGCCTGGTCGCCGTTCGAGTTGCCGCCGGCGATGAGAGGGCGCCGGCCGATGCGGCTCCAGATGCGCACGGGCTTCTCGGGGCCGTCGTCGAAGAAGTCGAGTCCGGCCGTGTAGCGCACGTCGCCGGAGTCGGCGTCGTAGGCGAGACCGAGGGCGGAACCCACCACGTGCTCGGGCGGGATGCCGTAGTACTGCTCGGTCATGGGGCGCATGAAGTCGCGTTCGCCGCCCGAGACGATGTAGACGGTGAAGCCGTTCGCCTCGAGGTAGCGCAGGAGCTCGACCATGGGCGCGTAGACCGCGTCGGCGTAGGGCGTGCCGAGGGTCAGGTGCTTCGCCCGCTCGTAGAAGCGCGCGACCGACGCCGCGTAGTCCTCGACGCTCATGCCGGCCGTCACGCCGACGAGCGAGCCGATCAGCACCTGCAGGTCGCTGTCGTCGCCCGCGTAGTGCTTGTCGATCGCGCCCCCGAGCCAGGCGAAGTCGCCGGTCACCGCCGCTTTGTAGGGCTGCTTCTCGGCGAGCGACGGATCGGCGGCCGCCTGCGCCCGCCACTGCTCGACGATGTAGTGCAGCTGGGTGGGCATCGGCTTCTCGGTCCACAGCGTGCCGTCGTTGTCGAACACGGCGACGCGCTCGGCCTCGGGTACGGCGTCGGGCCCGGTCGTCACCCGTGCGACGAAGTCGACGATCGCGCGCTTCGTCGGAGTGTCCGACCAGGAGGGCAGTTCGTTCGGCATGGATGACTCCTCTCGCGGCCGCCCGCTGCGCTGCCGCGCCGCGAATTGCGGCTGCCGTCATTCTGACAGCGGCGCCGCCGTTTCGCCCACGGTCTCGGGAGTGATCGCTCGCCATTTCGAGGCCCTGACGACGAGCCGGTCACGCCAACGGCCGCCATCCCGCCTCAGCCGCGGAGCGCCGCCCGGAGCCGCGCCGCGTCGACCCGCCAGTAGGCGTGCATCTCGCCGTCGACGAGCAGCACCGGGATCTCCTCGGCGTAGCGCTCGCGCAGCGCCTCGTCGTCGAGGATCGAGCGCTCGTCGAGGGCGATGCGCCTGGAGGCATCCGCGTCGAACTCGGCGATCACCGACTGCACGACCTCGCGCGCATCGTCGCAGAGGTGGCAGCCGGGCTTGCCGATCAGGGTGAGTCGGATGTCTCGGGCCATGCCCCCAGCGTAACCACCTTCAGAATTCAGGAACCTCCGCGAGCGAGGCGCGGAATTCCACGGCCCGGCGAAACGCACGCCAGCCGTAATCCCGTGATGTTCCTGAATTCTGAACGGGGAGGTGGGACAGCGAAAAGCGCCGAACCCCGCAGGGCTCGACGCTCAGCCGTAGTCGGTCGGACTACTTCTTGTTGCGACGCTGGTGGCGCGTCTTGCGAAGAAGCTTGCGGTGCTTCTTCTTCGCCATGCGCTTGCGACGCTTCTTGATGACGGAACCCATCAGAACCTCACAGAAAAGATCGTGTCGGACGCGCGTGCCGCGGCCGAGGGCGAAAGAGCCTCGGGGTAGTCTACCCGATTCGGCCGGATGCCTCCGACGGGAGGTCGCCGGCGCCGATGGCCCGTGCGCTAGCGTCGTGGGATGGACCCGTCGCCCCTCGTCATCCGCCCCACCCGCGAGGCCGACTGGCAGGCCGTCCGCGCCCTGCGCCTCGAGATGCTGCGCGACGAGCCCATCGCCTACGCCGAGACGCTCGAGCACGCGCTCGGCGTCGCCGAGCCCGAGTGGCGACTGCGAGCCCGCCGCGGCGAGACGCAGGGCCAGACCTCGATCGCGGCGATCGAGGGCGAGCGCTGGGTCGGGCAGATGGGCGGGTACGTGCCGGATGCCACCACGGGACCGATGCTGGTCGGCGTCTACGTCGCCCCAGACCGTCGTGGCGAGGCGGCCGGCGTCGCGGGCGCCCTGCTCGAGGCGGTCGAGGCCGCGGCGCTCGGCCTGGGCGACACGCTGCGCCTCGAGGTGCACGAGACGAACGAGCGGGCGCGTCGCTTCTACGAGAAGCGCGGCTTCACCCTCACCGGGCGCGACCGCCCGTACGAGCTCGCGCCCGGCGGCCGCGAGCTCGAGATGATCAAGCCGCTGCGCTGAGCCGCGGCTGCTCGGCTACTTGCGCTTGACCGCCGCGGTGACCTTCTGGGCGGTCTCGGCGAAGGCCGCGCCGAGGCGAGAGGCGAAGGCGAGCTGGTCTTCGTTGAGGGCGGCCTCTGCGGCCTCGGCCCCGGCGAGCGTCGCGGCATCGGCGGCGGCGTCGGCCGAGGTGAACGGGATCAGCCAGTCCTCCAGCGTCTCGAGCGGGCCGCGGTCGAGCTTGTAGAAGCGGTGCTGCCCCTCTTCGCGCACGGCGACGAGCCCGGCCTCGCGCAGCACCTTGAGGTGCTTCGACACGGTGGGCTGGCTGACGCCGAGGGCCGAGACGATCTCGGAGACGCTGATCTCGCCCTTGGAGGCGGGGTCGGACTGCTCGCGCTCGAGGAGCACGGCGAGGATGTCTCGCCGCGTCGAATCCGCCACCACGTCGAAGATGTCCGCCATGCTGCAAGGGTAGCCACTCGCGCCGGGGAGTACCATGACACACGCGTCACGCAAGGCTGGAGGGGGCTCGATGCACGCACGGGCGACCGCCGTACGGCCGGGCCTCGCGCGTCGGAGCCCGCTCGGACGCCTCCGCGATGCCGTCGACGGGCTCGTCAAGCACTCGCCCTCGCGGTTCGCGATCCTCGTCTTCGCGGCGCTGATCCTCGTCTTCACGCTGCTGTTCTCGCTGCCGATCGCCCGCGCCGGCGAGGGGTCGTCGGCGCCGCTCCACGACGCGCTGTTCACCGCGGTCTCGGTGATCTGCGTGACCGGCCTCTCCACCGTCGACATGGCGACGTACTGGTCGCCGTTCGGCCACATCCTCGTCTACGTCGGCGTCAACATCGGCGGCGTCGGCGTGCTGACCCTCGCCACCACGCTCGGCCTCGTCATCTCGCGGCGACTGGGCCTGCGGGCCAAGCTCATGGCGGCGAGCGACACGAATCCCTCGCGGGTGCACGCCGGCCCGGTCTCCGAGCGGCAGGCGGTGCGGCTCGGCGAGGTCGGCGGGCTGCTCGCCACCGTCGCGGTCAGCGCGCTCGTCATCGAGGGCGTCATCGCGGCCGCACTGCTGCCCAGCATGCTCGCCACGGGCTACGGTCCGCTGGAGTCGATCTGGTACAGCCTCTACTACTCGGCCATGGCCTTCACCAACACCGGGTTCTCGCCCAACCCGGGCGGCCTCGCCCCCTTCGTCGACGACTACTGGATGCAGTCGATGCTCATGCTCGGGGTCTTCCTCGGCGCGCTCGGCTTCCCGGTCATCTTCGCGCTCGCCCGCGCGTGGCGCACGCCGCGCAAGTGGAGCGTGCACGTGAAGCTCACGCTCACCACGACGACGATCCTGCTCTTCGCCGGGGCCGCGATGTTCCTGCTGCTCGAGCACGCCAACCCCAAGACCTACGGGCACCTCGACGCCGGGCCGACGATCTTCCAGTCCCTGTTCATGTCGATGATGACGCGCTCGGGCGGCTTCGCGACCATCGACATGCACGACCTCTACGGCTCGAGCCAGCTGGTGAGCAGCATGCTCATGTTCATCGGCGGCGGTTCGGCCTCGACGGCCGGCGGCATCAAGGTCACCACGCTCGCCGTGCTCTTCCTCGCCGCCTTCGCGGAGGCGAGGGGCGCGCCCTCGATGGAGGCGTTCGGCCGGCGCATCCCCCGCGACATGCTGCGCCTCTCGGTGAGCGTCGTGCTGTGGGGGGCGACCATCGTCGCCGGCGCCTCGATCGCGATCCTGCAGATCACGAAGGCACCGTTCGAGAACGTGCTCTTCGACGTGATCTCGGCGTTCGCCACGTGCGGCCTCTCGACGGGGCTGACCGCCGAACTGCCGCCCGAGGGCGTCTACATCATGGCCGCGACCATGTTCATGGGCCGCGTCGGCACCGTCACCCTCGCCGCGGCGCTCGCGGCGAGCACCCGCCGCCAGCTGTTCAAGCGACCGGAAGAGAGGCCCATCGTTGGTTGACCGCATCAGACACAACGCCCCGGTGCTCGTGATCGGCCTCGGCCGGTTCGGCGCCGCCACCGCCGGCCAGCTCGACCGGCTCGGCCGCGAGGTGCTCGCCGTCGACACCGACGAGACGCTCGTGCAGAAGTGGGCCGAGCGGGTCACGCACGCCGTCGTCGCCGACGCGAAGAACATCGACGCGCTCAAGCAGATCGGCGCGCAGGACTTCTCGACGGCGGTCTGCGCGGTCGGCTCCTCGATCGAGGCATCCGTGCTGATCACGGCGAACCTCGTCGACCTCGGCGTGCCGCAGATCTGGGCGAAGGCGATCTCGGCCTCGCACGGCAAGATCCTGCAGCGCATCGGTGCCAACCACGTCATCTACCCCGAGCGCGAGGCCGGCGAGCGCACCGCGCACCTGGTCTCGGGCCGCATGCTCGACTTCATCGAGTTCGACGACGACTTCGCCCTCGTGAAGATGTACCCGCCGAAGCCGATCCGCGGCAAGAACCTCACCGAGTCGGGCGTGCGCTCGCGGCACAACGTGACGGTCGTCGGGGTGAAGAGCCCTGGCAAGCCCTTCACGTATGCGACCGAGAAGACCGTCGTGTCGAACCACGACCTCATCATCGTCTCGGGCACCGAGGGGGACATCGAGAAGTTCGCGGCGCTCGAGTAGGCGCCGGCATGATCGCGGCGCGATCGCGGAGCGCTCGCGGCTGAGCGGCGGGCGCGGCGGGCGCCGACGGGCGCGACCCGTTCGGGTTCCGTTAGCAACATTCACAAATTTGTGAATTCGGCGTAGCATCGCGCTCATGACGACAGTGATCAGCGCACGCGGCCTCGAGAAGCGATTCGGCCGCACCGTCGCGCTCGACGGCCTCGACCTGACCGTCGAAGCGGGCGAGGTGCACGGCTTCCTCGGCCCGAACGGCGCAGGCAAGTCCACCACCATCCGCATCATCCTGGGCCTCGCCCGGGCCTCCGGCGGCTCGGTCGCCCTCTTCGGCGAGGATCCGTGGAGGCACGCCGGTGACCTGCACCGGCGGGTCGCGTACGTGCCGGGCGACGTCAGCCTATGGCCGAACCTCACGGGCGGCGAGGCGATCGACCTGCTCGCCCGCCTGCGCGGCGGCACGGGAGAAAAGGCCGGCTACGCCGCGCGCAAGCAGCGCCTGCTCGAGGCCTTCGACTTCGACCCGCGCAAGAAGGGCCGCGCCTACTCGAAGGGCAACCGGCAGAAGGTCGCCCTCATCGCGGCCTTCGCGACGCCCGCCGAGCTCTACGTGCTCGACGAGCCCACGAGCGGTCTCGACCCGCTCATGGAGCAGGTCTTCAACCGCGAGATCGCCCGGATCGCGGCCGAGGGCGCGACCGTGCTGCTCTCGAGCCACATCCTCTCCGAGGTCGAGGAGCTCTGCGACCGCGTCAGCATCATCCGCGCGGGCCGGACCGTCGAGTCGGGCACCCTCGCCGAGCTCCGCCACCTCACCCGCACCGAGATCGCCTTCGCGGCCGACGGCATCGAACCGACCGCCCTCGCCGCCGAGATCGACCGCCTCCGCGCCGCGCCCGACCTCGTCATCGACCACGGGCGGGTCAGCTTCACGGTCGACAGCGACCGCGTGGCATCCGTGCTGCCCGACCTCGCGCGCCTCGACGTACACGGCCTCACCGTCTCGCCG
>JBDIAF010000104.1:0-6121 GCA_039812245.1 Agromyces sp.
CAGCGCGGCGAACTTCACGAGCGACGGGACCGCCTTCGTCTTCGACGTGACGCCTGTCGCTCCGCTGTCCACGCCGAAGCTCGTGATCCTGCGCTGAGGGGCCTCGGCTCAGCGTCGCCGGTGTCGGCCGACGATACCGGCGAACAGGGCGTGCCCGAGCGGCAGCACCGACACGACCATCAACGTCGTGCCGAGTGCGGCGTGCGGGGCGAGCAGCAGCGCGCCGCCGATGAGCAGCGCCGCGAACAGCACGGCCGAGACGACGCGACGTGCCACGCCCTCGAGCCGGTCGAGGCGTCGCTCCAGTCGAGAGGTGTCGAACGACATCCGCCCCTGGTCGGCCTTCGTGATGAGCGCATCGACCCGCTGCGGCATGCCCCAGAGAGCGCGGGCGCTCGCCATCGCCTGCCCGAGGAGATCCTGCGCGACGCCACCGCTCTCCTCCTCGAGGAGCTGCGTCGCGTAGGGCTCGACCGCATCCCACACGTTGAACTCGGGGTCGAGCCCGCTGCACATGCCCGAGGTGAGCGCAAGGGCTCGGATCAGCAACAGCAGATGCTCCGGCAGCTGGAGCGGCAGCGAGCGCACCATGTCGCCGAACTCGGCGCCGAAGTCGCGGAATTCGCGCGGGTCGACCTGCTTCAGCTGCGCGAAGCCCATGCCGCCGAAGCGCTCGAAGAGCTGCGTGAGCGCGCGCTCGAGCTCGGCGGTGTCGGCCGAGGGCATGAGCACGCCGATCTCCTCGGCCGCCTCGATCATGCCTCGGCCGTCGCGCGCGGCGACCGCGATCACGAGGGTGCGAAGTCCGTCGCGGAGGCCTGCGGAGACCTCGGCCATCATGCCGAAGTCGACGAACGTCAGCCGCCACGGGATCTCGCCGTCCGCGGCGCCGGAGCGGGGGAGCGGAGTCACGAAGATGTTGCCGGGATGCGGGTCGGCGTGCACGAAGCCGTGCGTGAAGACCTGGTCGAACATGACCTCTGCGAACACCCGCGCGACATCGGCGGGCGCGATGCCGGCGGCCCGCAGCGCCTCGGTGTCGTTGATCTTGATCGCCGTGACGTCTTCGAGCGTCAGCACGCGCCGGGTCGTCCGCTCCCAGGCGACGGCAGGGACGTCGACCCGCGGCTCTTCGGCGAAGTCCTCCGCGAAGCGCTCGGCGTTCTGCGCCTCGTGCAGGTAGTCGATCTCCTCGTGGCTGGTCTGCGCGAACTCCTCGACGAGCGCCGGGGCGTCGACGTGGTCGGACACGACCCGCACGCGTCGCAGCCAGCCGGCCACGCGCCGCAGCGCGGCGAGGTCGACGGCGACGATCTGGTCGATCCCCGGCCGCTGCACCTTGACGACCACCTCGGCGAACCCGGTCTCCGCCGCGTCGGCCTCCGAGAGCCGGGCGCGATGAGCCTGGCCGAGCGACGCGGCCGCGACCGGTTCGGCTTCGAAGCGGGCGAACACGCGCTCGAGCGGCGCGCCCAGCTCGGCCTCCGCGAGCTCTCGGATCGCCGGGAAGGGGACGGCCGGCACCTCGTCCTGCAGGCCCTCGAGCTCGGAGGTGATCTCGGGCGGCAGCACGTCGAGGCGCGAGGAGAGGAACTGCCCGACCTTGATCATGAGCCCGCCGAGCTCGACGGCGAGGGTGCGGAAGCGCTCGGCGAGCCGGCGCATGCGCCGTTCGCGCGAGCGGTCGGCGACGCCGCCGAGGCCGATCCTCGGCAGCACGAGCTCGTACCACCAGAGCTGCACGAGCTGCCGTGCGGCGAACCCGAGGATCCGGCGCGAGCGGGCACGGTGGGCACCGTCGGTCATGCCGTCATCCTCTCGCGGTGAGACGGTAGTCGGGGCGGCACCCGGTCAGCCCTCGGCGAGGATCGCGTAGAGCCGGCGACGCGCGTCGTCGAGCACGGTCACGGCCTGCTGCATCTGCTCGGCCGAGCCGCTCCGGCCGAGCTGCGCCGCCGCGGCGGCGAGTTCGATGCCGGCCTTCGAGAGCGCGCGGTGCGCGCCGCCCTGCGCCGTCGGCGACTCCCAGGGTGCGGGCCGGTCGGCGCCGGCCGCCGCCTCGTCGCGGCCGGCTTCGGTGAGCGAGTAGGTCTTGCGGCCCTGCAGCTCGTCGGCGACGATGAGCCCTTCGTCGGCCAGCAGCTGCAGAGTCGGGTACACCGAGCCGGCGCTCGGCTTCCACGAGCCGCCGCTGCGCTCGTCGATCTCCTGGATGATCTGGTACCCGTGCATGGGCTGCTCGGCCAGCAGCGCCAGCACCGCGGCCCGGACGTCGCCGCGCGCCATCCGCTTCGGACCGGGGCGCTGCTCGAACGAGGAGCGCAGCTGCTCCATCGCCTCCCAGATCATCGCGCCGGGGCCGTCGCCGCCGGTGAATCCGCTGCCGCCGTATCCGGACCCGCCGAACCCGCCCGTTGGGCGCTTTCCGTTCATGACGACCTCCCGGGTGCTCAGTGAACGATACTCAACGATATATCGCTATGGACCTGGAAGGAAGGGGATGCGGCGGCTCGCGTCGCGCTACTCGACGTCGGACGCGACGCCGGGGACGTAGCAGACGTCGCCCTCGCAGACCATGGCGCCTGCGGCGCCGGGCAGCATCGTGAAGGGCGAAGCGGTCGCCCCGTCGGCGCCGGCCGGCGTCGGCGCCTCGACGGGCGTCGTCGCCGGGGCATCCGCCTCGGTCGTCACGCGGCCGCCCCGTCGCGCTCGTCGGCCACCTGGGTGAGCACCTGGCCGAACACCTCGGCCGGCTGCGCGCCGGAGACGCCGTACTTGCCCTCGAAGACGAAGAACGGCACCCCGTTGATGCCGTACGCGCCGGCCTGGGCGATGTCGGCCTGGACGTCGGCGGCGTAGCGGCCCGAGTCGAGGGCCTCGCGCGCGGCGTCGGCGTCGAGGCCGGCCTCCGCGGCGAGCTCGACGAGCTCGTCGACGCGGCCCACGTGGCGGCCGTCGGTGAAGTAGGCCTTGAAGAGCACCTCGGAGAGCTCGAGCTGGCGGCCCTGCGCCTTCGCGAAGTGCAGCAGCTCGTGCGCCTTCAGCGTCTTGGTGTGCTTGAGCGCGTCGAAGTCGTAGTCGAGACCGGCGTTCGCGGCGACGCCGGTGACGTGCTGCAGCATCTGCTGCACGCGTTCGGCGGGCAGTCCCTTGTGCTTCGCGAGGAAGTCGACCTCGCTGCCCTCGAAGTCCACCGGGGTGTCGGGGGCGAGCTCGAAGGAGTGGTACTCGATCTCGACCTCGGGGGCGTCGTCGCCCAGCGAGGCGATGCCCGCTTCGAGGTGGCGCTTGCCGATGTAGCACCACGGGCACGCGATGTCGGACCAGATGTCGATCTTGATGGGAGTACTCACGGTGAATGCGAACGCATCGGGCCCGTCCGGCATTCCCAGGGGGTCACTCGGGGTCGCTGAGGTCGGCGACGGTGGCTCCGAAGGCGGCGATGAGCGCGTCGGCGTCGACGAAGAGGCTGCGGCCGTGCTCGCCCGCGCCCATCGAGACGCGGCGACCCGCGATGGACTCGTCGGCGAACACGGGCCACGGGGTCGTCGAGCCGAGCGGCGTGATCGTGCCGCGCTCGTACCCCGTCGCGGCGAGCGCGAGCGAGGCATCCGGCAGCTGCAGCTTGTTGACCCCGACGATCGCGCGCAGCTTCGACCAGCTGATCTTGCGGCCGCCGGGCACGAGGGCGAACAGATACGTGCCGTCGCTGCGCTTCACCACGAGCGACTTGACGATGTCGCCGGGGGAGATGCCCATGAGTTCGGCGGCCTCCTCGAGGCTGCGCGCCGCCGGGCGCTCGATCACCTCGATGTCCAGGCCGCGGGCGGTCGCATCGGCTCGCACGCGGTCCACCCCGGTCAGCGCGGCTCCGGTCATCTCGTCCTCCACATCGATCGGTGCAGCTCGAATCCTACGCGCGAGCTCCGTGCGGCCGCCCACGGCCCGCGATCTGGAAGAATCGAGGGGATGCCTACCACTCCGACCACTGCCCGGCCGCTCACGATCGGCGCGCTCGAGCTCGACGTGCCCGTCGTGCTCGCGCCGATGGCCGGCATCACCAACACCGCCTTCCGTCGTCTCTGCCGCGAGTTCGGCGCGGGCCTGTACGTCTCCGAGATGATCACGAGCCGCGCGCTCGTCGAGCGCACGCCCGAGTCGATGCGACTGATCACCCACCACGAGTCCGAGACGCCCCGCTCCATCCAGCTGTACGGGGTCGACCCGAAGACGGTGTCCGAGGCCGTGACGATGCTCGTCGCCGAAGACCGGGCCGATCACATCGACCTGAACTTCGGCTGCCCGGTGCCGAAGGTCACCCGCAAGGGCGGCGGGGCGGCCCTGCCGTGGAAGAACGGGCTGTTCCGCGACATCGTGGAGGGCGCGGTGAAGGCGGCGGGCGACGTCCCGCTGACGGTCAAGATGCGCAAGGGCATCGACCACGACCACCTCACCTACCTCGAGGCCGGGCGCATCGCCGAGGGCGCCGGCGTCGCCTCGATCGCGCTGCACGCGCGCACCGCCGCCGAGTTCTACTCGGGCCAGGCCGACTGGTCGGCGATCACGAAGCTGAAAGAGACCGTCACGAGCGTGCCGGTGCTCGGCAACGGCGACATCTGGTCGGCCGCCGACGCGCTGCGCATGGTCGACGAGACGGGCTGCGACGGCGTGGTCGTCGGTCGCGGATGCCTGGGCCGGCCGTGGCTGTTCGGCGACCTCGCCGCCGGGTTCCGCGGCGAACTGGCCGACGGCAGCGGCGCCCTGTTCCGGCCCTCGCTCGGGCAGGTCGCGCAGACGTTCCGGCGGCACGCCGAACTGCTCGCCGAGTTCTTCGACAGCGAAGAGCGCGGGTGCCGCGACATCCGCAAGCACGTCGCCTGGTACTTCAAGGGCTATCCGGTCGGCGGCGAGCTGCGGGCGAAGCTCGCGACGGTCGAGTCGCTGCAGATGCTCGACGACCTGCTCGGCACGCTCGACTGGTCGATGCCGTACCCGGGCGAGGGCGCAGAGGGGCCGCGCGGCCGGGCGGGCACGCCGAAGAACCCGTCGCTGCCCGACGGCTGGCTCGACTCGCAAGAGCTCGCCGGCCACGACCGGGTCACCCTCGTCGACGCCGAGCTCGACACGAGCGGCGGGTGAACGTGACCGACCGGGGTCCCGGGATGCGCGGTTTCGCCGGCACGGAGCCGTTCGGGGGTGCCGAGCTGTTCGGCGGGGCTGAGTTGTTCGGCGGGTACGGCGAGGCCGACGCCGAGCGGCTGCTCCCCGAAGAGCACTACTCGCGTCGCAGCGACTTCGCGCGCGACCGCGCGCGCCTGCTGCACTCGAGCGCTCTGCGCCGGCTCGCGGCCAAGACGCAGGTGCTGAGCCCCACGGCGGGCCTCGACTTCGCGCGCAACCGGCTCACCCACTCGCTCGAGGTGGCGCAGATCGGCCGCGAGCTCGCCGCGAACCTCGCGCTCGACCCCGACGTGGTCGACACCGCCTGCCTCGCGCACGACCTCGGCCACCCGCCCTTCGGCCACAACGGCGAGAAGGCCCTGAACGCCTGGTCGGCCGACATCGGCGGCTTCGAGGGCAACGCGCAGACGCTGCGCATCCTCACCCGCCTCGAGCCGAAGGTCTTCGGCGACGACGGGCGCAGCTACGGACTGAACCTCACCCGCGCGAGCCTCGACGCGAGCTGCAAGTACCCGTGGCCCGAGGAGTCGGGCGTTGCAGACCCGTCGGGGCGGCAGAAGTTCGGGTTCTACCACGACGACGTCGCCGTGTTCGAGTGGCTGCGCGCGGGCGCGCCCGAGCGGCGGCTCTGCATCGAGGCGCAGGTGATGGACCTCTCCGACGACATCGCCTACTCGGTGCACGACTTCGAAGACGCCGTCTTCAACGGCTACATCGACGTCGCCGAGCTCGGGCGCCGGGTCGACCACGACGAGCTCGTCGCCTCGATGTACGAGTGGATCGGCGGCCAGCACACGCACGACGAGCTGATGGCCGCGTTCGACCGGCTCGACTCGCTCGACGTCTGGCTCGACGAGTGGACGGGCAGCCGGCGCGACCAGGCGCGACTGAAGAACCTCACCAGCCAGCTCATCGGACGCTTCGCCCACGCCGCGACCGA
>JBDIAF010000105.1:0-6116 GCA_039812245.1 Agromyces sp.
GGGCGGCGCGTCCAGATCGCCTCGGGTGCCGTGCTGCCGCCCGCACCTGCGGAGGCGACGCCGGAGCTCGCCTTCGAACCGGGCCGGCGCTACGCCCTCGTCACCGCGAACGTGCGAGCCGACCTCGAGCGGCTCGGGCGGATCGAGGGCGTCCGCACGGTGCCGCTCGGCACGGCCGGCGGCGTGCTGCCCCTCGTCGAGGAGCTCGGCATCGCGAGCGACGGCGGCGCGCGACCGACGCCGGCGCACGTGGGCGTGGGCGATGCCGACTCGTGGACGGCGGCGTGGCAGCTGTGGGGCGCCCTGCGCCACGACGCGACCGTCCTCGTGCACGGCGGCCTGGCCGAGCTGCGGACCCTCGTCCGCGACCGCGCACTGCCGCCGCTGAACGATCCGGGCGACGACCGCGGCTGGCTGATCGAACCCGGAGGCCGCCCGGTGCGGTTCGCGCTTCCGAGCGATTCGACTGAATCCATAGCCATCGGCGGATGACACGTTCGGAATCCGTGCGTTTCGTTCCAAGAAATTAACGATTCGGATATCAAGCCGTGAAACCGGGACGCCAGTGTGGCAATATCGTCCCACCCACGCAGTGATGCGCACTCGATAGGAGTACCTCGTGACCTCACGGCCCCTTCCCCAGGACCCGACCGTTCGGGCGTTGATCGCACAGGCCCGTCGAGCCCAGCTGAATCGGCGCACCTTCATGGCCGGCGCGGGCGCTTCGGCGACGGCGCTCGCACTCGCCGCGTGCTCCGGCGGGGGCGGAAAGGCCAAGCCGAGTGCCGCGGCCGACAAGTCCGAGAGCGACAAGACGGTCAACTGGGCGAACTGGGCCGCCTACATCGACGAGGACGAGTCGGGCAACTACCCGACCATCGAGGCCTTCACGGAGCAGACCGGCATCAAGGTCAACTACGAGGTCGCCGTCGACGACAACAACACGTACTACGGCAAGGTGAAGGACCAGCTCGCGCTGGGCCAGGACATCGGCGCCGACACCGCCGTGCTCACCGACTGGATGGCGGCGCGATGGATCCGCCTGGGCTACACCCAGGCGCTCGACCACGACAACCTCCCGAACCTGGCGAACCTGAACCCGGCGCTCCGCGACCCCGACTTCGACCCGGGCCGCAAGTTCACGGTGCCGTGGCAGGGCGGCTTCGCCGGCATCGCCTGGAACAAGGAGGCCATCCCCGGCGGTCTCACGAGCGTCTCCGACCTCTGGGACCCGTCGCTCAAGGGCCGCGTCGGCGTGCTCAGCGAGATGCGCGACACGATGGGCTGCATCATGCTGGAGAACGGAGTCGACATCGCCGGCGACTGGGGCGACGCCGACTTCGACGCGGCGATCGAGGTGCTGCGCGAGCAGGTCGAGAACGGCCAGGTGCGCAACATCAAGGGCAACTCCTACCTCGAAGACCTCAAGAGCGAGGACACCCTCGCCGCGATCGTGTGGTCGGGAGACATCACGGTCATCAACGCCGAGGCCGGCGACAAGTGGGAGTTCGCGCTGCCGTCCGCCGGCGGCACGCTGTGGAACGACAACTTCCTCATCCCCATCGGCTCGCCGCGCAAGACCAACGCCGAGACGCTGATCAACTACTACTACGAGCCCGAGGTCGCCGCCGAGGTCGCCGCCTGGGTGAACTACATCACCCCGGTCGTCGGCGCGAAGGAGGCCGCCGCGGCCATCGACCCCGAGCTCGCCGAGAACCAGCTCATCTTCCCCAACGCCGAGACGCTGGAGCAGGCGCACATCTTCCGCTCGCTCACGGGCGCCGAGGAGCAGAAGTACCAGGCGCAGTTCCAGAGCATCCTGCTGGGGTCGTGAGCATGGCGATCAGAGAGTTCGCCGAGCGCGGCGCCGACCTCGAGCTCGTCGGCATCCAGAAGCGGTTCCCGGGATTCACCGCCATCGAGGATCTCGACCTGAAGATCCCCGCGGGGTCGTTCTTCGCGCTGCTCGGCCCCTCGGGCTGCGGCAAGACGACGACGCTCCGGCTCGTCGCCGGCCTCGAAGAGCCGACCAAGGGTCGGATCCTCATCGGCGGGGCCGACGTGACGAGCACCAAGGCGCACGAGCGCCCGGTCAACACCGTGTTCCAGAGCTACGCGCTCTTCCCGCACATGACGATCATCGAGAACGTCGCGTTCGGGCTCAAGCGGCGCAAGATCGGCGATGCGATGACCAAGGCGCACGAGGCGCTGAGGCTCGTCGAGCTCGACCACGTCGCCCAGCGCAAGCCGCAGCAGCTCTCGGGAGGCCAGCAGCAGCGCGTCGCCCTCGCCCGCGCGATCGTGAACCGCCCAGCGCTGCTGCTGCTCGACGAACCGCTCGGCGCCCTCGACCTGAAGCTCCGCCGGCAGATGCAGCTCGAGCTGAAGGCGATCCAGGAGGAGGTCGGCCTGACCTTCCTGCACGTGACGCACGACCAGGAGGAGGCCATGACCATGGCCGACACCGTCGCGGTCATGAACAAGGGCGAGATCGAGCAGATGGGCGCGCCAGAAGAGCTCTACGAGCTGCCGAAGACGGCGTTCGTCGCCAACTTCCTCGGCCAGTCCAACCTGTTCACGGGCGACGTCGTCGGGGCGACCCCCGACGCGATCACGGTCGACGCCGGCGGTGCCCGCATCGTCGTGCCCGCGGTCCGCGCCCAGCGGCACCAGGGCGAGGTCACCGTCGGCGTCCGCCCCGAGAAGGTGTCGCTGCACCGCGAGGCGCCCGCCGCCGACGCGAGCCGCAACACCCTCGGCCCCGGCCGAGTGGTCGACGTCTCCTTCTCCGGCGTGAGCACGCAGTACCTCGTCGAGATCCCGGGGCAGGGCATCGTCACCGTGTTCGCGCAGAACATCGGCTTCGGCCCGGTCGCGGGGCTCGGCAGCGAGGTCTGGGTGAGCTGGGCGGTCGAGCACGGCTTCGGCCTCGCCGACGCGCCCGCCGAGCCGCGCTTCCAGGAGGACGCGTCGACCTCGTCGCTCGCGACACTGCACCGCGAGGCGCTCGTGTCGGAGCTCGAGGAGCGCTGAGATGGCCTTCGCAGCGTTCTCGACCGCCGAGGCGCAGCCGCAGGCCACGCGACGGCGCAGCCCGATCGCGCTGCTCCTCCTGCTGCCCGGCATCGCCTACCTGGTGCTGTTCTTCCTCACGCCCCTCGTGTCGCTCGTGCTCACCTCGTTGCAGGCCCCGAGCGAGTTCGGCGACATCGGGGTCTACGACTACGCGTTCAACTGGCAGAACTACGTGGACGTCGTCGAGCAGTACTGGCCGCACATCCTGCGCTCGTTCGGCTACGCGCTCGTCGCGACGGTCGCCGCCCTCGTGATCAGCTACCCGCTCGCGTACTTCATCGGGGTGAAGGCACGTCGCTGGCCGCTCCTGCAGAGCCTCATGCTGGTGCTCGTCATCGCCCCGTTCTTCATCAGCTTCCTGCTGCGCACGCTCGCGTGGAAGCAGATCCTGTCGGACGAGTCGTTCGTGATCACCTCGCTCAAGGCGCTGTCGCTGCTGGCTCCCGACGCGCACTTCACGGGGACCCCGTTCGCGGTGATCTTCGGCCTGACGTACAACTTCATCCCGTTCATGACGCTGCCGCTCTACACGACGCTCGAACGCCTCGACCTGCGCTACCTCGAAGCGGGCAGCGACCTGTACGCGAGCCCGTTCCACGTCTTCCGCAAGGTCACGATCCCGCTGTCGATGCCCGGCATCGTCGCAGGCACGCTGCTCACCTTCATCCCCGCAGCCGGCGACTACGTGAACGCGAGCCGGGACTTCCTCGGCGGCCCGGACACGCAGATGATGGGCAACGTGATCGAGGCGAACTTCCTCGTCCTGCTCAACTACCCGGCGGCCGCGGCGCTGTCGATCATCCTGATGGCGGCGATCCTCGTGCTCGTCGGCATCTACGTGAAGCGCTCGGGAACGGAGGACCTGCTGTGAGCGGAGAAGTCCAGGCGGCCGCCGTCCTCGGCGGGCTCAGCGAGAACGAGCAGCTCGACGCCGGGAAGCCGGTCGGCGGCGGCCGTGTGCGGCCTCGGCGGGTGGGCCTCGGCGACTGGCTGCTGCCCGTGTACACCGTGCTCGCGTTCGTCTTCCTGCTGATCCCGATCGCGTACACCTTCGTGTTCAGCTTCAACGACTCCATCAAGTCGAACATCTCGTGGCGCGGCTTCACCTTCGACAAGTGGCTGAACGTCTGCAACGTCGAGGGCGGGGCGGTCTGCGAGGCCTTCGCGAACAGCATCGTGATCGGCCTCGTCGCCACGGTCGTCGCGACCGTGCTGGGCACGATGATCGCGATCGCGGTGGTGCGCTACCGGTTCCGCGCGCGCTCGGCGATCAGCCTGCTGCTGTTCCTGCCGATGGCGACGCCCGAGGTCGTTCTGGGTGCCGGTCTGGCGGCCCAATTCCTCGCGGTCGGCGTCGCGAAGGACATGACGACGATCATCCTGGCGCACACGATGTTCTGCATCAGCTTCGTCGTGGTGACGGTGAAGGCGCGCGTCGCGAGCCTCGATCCGGCGCTCGAAGAAGCCGGCCGCGACCTCTACGGGTCGCCGGCGCAGGTGTTCTGGCGGGTCACCTTCCCGCTGCTCATGCCGGGCATCCTCGCGGCGGCGCTGCTGTCGTTCGCGCTGAGCTTCGACGACTTCATCATCACCAACTTCAACTCCGGCTCGGTGTCGACGTTCCCGAAGTACATCTACATCTCGGCGGCCCGAGGCATCCCCGCCGAGGCCAACGTGATCGCCTCCGCGGTGTTCCTCATCGCGCTCGTGATCGTCGTGGGCGCGCAGGTCTCGCGCGCCGCCAGGGAGAAACGACTCCAGAAGCTCGGCTGAGTCTGCATCACGCTCGCGCAGGACGACAGCGCGGGCAGGCCGAGAAGCGGATGCCGCGGCGGGACGCCCCCGTCGCGGCATCCGTCGTCTGCGCGGCCGGCGCGGCCGGCGCGTCAGACGGTCGCGCGGATCTCGCCCACCGGTCGGCCGCCGCCCATGACCCACAGGTCGAGCTCGGCCTGCACCCGATCGATGTCGTCGTGGCTCAGCGAGCCCGCGTCGGCGAGCAGCCGCAGCGCCACGATCGTCGAGGCGCGCGACGAGCCGTCGAGCACCTTGAGTGCGACCGTCGTGCCGTCGGGAGCGGTCATGACCATGACGCCCTCGGCGCCGAACTTGGCGAAGACCCCGAGCCGTTCGATCGCGACGGTGTCGGGCTGGCCCGGGCCGGCGACCGCCCAGCCGTGCTCGCGCGCGGCCTCGGTCAGCGCGGCGGCCTCGCGGTACAGCGCGAAGGGCGAGCTCGCCTGCGAGGTCGTGATCTTCTGGATGCCCCGAGCCAGGGCCGTGAGGCTGATCGCGTGCACGGGGGCGCCGCAGCCGTCGATCGCGCTCGCCGCGGGTCGCTCGCCCGTGAGCCGCTCGACGACGTCGAGGATCTTCTTCTGCAACGGGTGCTCTGGCTCGAGGTAGCCCTCGAGCGGCCAGCCGTTCGCCTGACAGGCGAGCAGCATCGCCGAGTGCTTGCCCGAGCAGGTCATGTAGACGCGGTCGGGGGCGACGCCATCGCGGATCAGCTGCTCGCGCGCGGCGCGATCGCCGGGCAGCGCTGCCGGGCAGCCGAGCGCTCCGACGGGGATGCCCGCCCGCCCGAGCAGTCCGCGCACGAGTGCGATGTGCGCGGCCGTGCCGGAGTGGCTCGCCATGGCGATCGCGGCATCCTCGCCGCGCAGGGTGACCCCGCTCGTCATGACGGCGACGGCCTGGAACGGCTTCATGGCCGACCGGGGGAAGACGGGACTGCCCACGTCGCCGAGGCTGCGCAGCACCTCGCCCTCGGGGGAGAGCACGACGGCGGAGCCGGCGTGGCGGGACTCGGTGAAACCATTGCGTTCGACCACGGCGAGCTCGACGGAATCGGCGATGCGGAAGGTGCCGGTCATCGGGCGAGGGCCGCGGGGCGGTCACCCGGCACGGCGAAGACGATCTGGTGCTGCGGCGTTGCGGCTGACGATGCGGAAATGGTCTCAGTCATGGTGCGCCAAGCTTATCGTCGCGGAAGAATCTGTTCGGGGTCGTGTGGATCGTTTCGGCGGCTCCGCGACGCG
>JBDIAF010000106.1:0-6116 GCA_039812245.1 Agromyces sp.
GCGGCCGCGTGCAGGCGTCGCCGGAGCCGACCCACGATCGCTTCGACCTTTAAGGTGGACTCATGACGTACTCCGTCGCCGTCTCCGGCGCGTCCGGCTATGCCGGGGGAGAGATCCTTCGACTGCTCGCCGATCACCCCGAGTTCGAGGTGCGCACCGTGACCGCGCACCAGAACGCCGGGCAGGCCCTCACCGCGGTGCAGCCGCACCTGCGCTCGTTCACCCACCTCACGCTGAAGGAGACGAGCGCCGCGACCCTCGCCGGTCACGACCTCGTCTTCCTCGCGCTGCCGCACGGCGCCTCGGGTGCGGTCGCCGCCGAGCTCGACGCCGACGCCGTCGTCGTCGACTGCGGCGCCGACCACCGCCTCGAGGCCGCGGCCGACTGGGCGGCCTTCTACGGCGGCGACTTCCACGGCGCCTGGACCTACGGCGTGCCCGAACTGCCGCGCCTCTCGGGCACCCAGCGCGACCGACTCGCCAAGACCCGCCGCATCGCCGCCCCGGGTTGCAACGCCTCGACGGTGGCGCTCTCGCTGGCCCCGGGCATCCGCGCGGGCGTCATCGAGTCGGCCGACCTCGTGAGCGTGCTCGCGGTCGGGCCGTCCGGCGCCGGCAAGAGCGCGAAGACGCACCTGCTGGCCGCCGAGATCCTCGGCTCGGCCAACCCCTACGCGGTCGGCGGCACGCACCGGCACATCCCCGAGATCCAGCAGGCGCTGCGCTGGGCCGGCGCCGCGTCGCCGACCATCTCGTTCACTCCGGTGATCGTGCCGATGGCGCGGGGGATCCTCGCGACCTCGACCGCGCGCATCGTGCCGGGCACGAGCGGGGCCGAGGTGCGCGCGGCCTGGGAGGACGCGTACGCCGGCGAGCGCTTCGTGCAGCTGCTGCCCGAGGGGCAGTTCCCGCGCACCGCCGACGTGCTGGGCGCGAACACGGCGCTGCTCGGCCTCGCCGTCGACGAGGCGGCCGGTCGCGTCGTCGTCGTCGCCGCCGTCGACAACCTCGTCAAGGGCACCGCCGGTGCCGCCATCCAGTCCGCCAACATCGCGCTCGGGCTGGCCGAGTCGACCGGCCTTCCCGTGAACGGAGTCGCCCCGTGACCGTCATCGCCCCCGCAGGATTCGAGGCCGCCGGCGTCGCCGCCGGCATCAAGCGCTCGGGCGCGCTCGACCTGGCCGTCGTCGTCAACCGCGGGCCCTCGCAGCAGGCGGCGGTCGTGTTCACCTCGAACCGTGCGCAGGCCAACCCGATCCTCTGGTCGAAGGAGGTCGCGAAGGACGGCATCGTCTCGGCGATCGTGCTGAACTCCGGCGGCGCCAACTGCTTCACCGGCCCCGAGGGCTTCCAGGTCACCCACCGCACGGCCGAGGCGGCCGCCTCGGCGCTCGGCGTCGCGGCCGGCGACGTGCTGGTCTGCTCGACGGGCCTCATCGGCGATCAGCTCGACGGCGAGGTGCTCGAAGAGGGCGTGCTCTCTGCGGTCAGCCGTCTCGGCGCCGATGCCGCTGCCGGCGAGGACGCGGCCCGCGCCATCATGACCACCGACACGAAGCCGAAGACGGTCGCCGTCGAGGGCGGCGCCGAAGGGGCGCGCTGGCGCATCGGCGGCATGGCGAAGGGCGCGGGCATGCTCGCTCCCGGGCTCGCCACGATGCTCGTCGTGCTCACGACCGACGCCGTGCTCGAGGCATCCGCGCTCGATCGCGCGCTGCGGCAGGCGACCCGGGTGAGCTTCGACCGCCTCGACTCCGATGGCTGCATGTCGACGAACGACCAGGTCACCCTGCTCGCGAGCGGCGCCTCGGGCGTCGCCGCCGACGAGGCCGAGTTCACGGCCGCGCTGTCGGCGGCCTGCCTCGACCTGGCGGCGCAGCTGCAGGCCGACGCCGAGGGAGCGAGCCACGACATCGCGATCGAGGTGCGCGGCGCGGTCACCGAGGACGACGCGGTCGAGGTCGGCCGCTCGGTCGCCCGCAACAACCTCTTCAAGGCCGCGATCTTCGGCAACGACCCCAACTGGGGCCGGGTCCTCGCGGCGATCGGCACCACTCGAGCGCCATTCGACCCCTACCTCGTCGACGTCTCGATGAACGGGGTGCGCGTCTGCCATGCCGGCCGGCCCGACCGCCCGCGCGACGAGGTCGACCTCACGCCGCGGGCCACCCACGTGCTGATCGAGCTGCACGCCGGCGAGGCATCCGCCACCATCCTCACGAACGACCTCACGCACGACTACGTGCACGAGAACAGCGCCTACGCGAGCTGAGCGACGATGACCGAACAGCGTGATTCCGGCGCCGACGCGGATGCCGCGGCCAAGGCGCAGACCCTGATCGACTCGCTGCCGTGGCTGAAGCGCTTCCACGGCGAGACGATCGTCGTGAAGTTCGGCGGCAACGCGATGGTCAGCCCCGAGCTGCAGCGCGCCTTCGCGGAGGACATGGTCTACCTCCGCTACGCGGGCGTGAAGCCGGTGGTCGTGCACGGCGGCGGTCCGCAGATCTCCTCGATGCTGGGGCGCCTCGGCATCGAGAGCGAGTTCCGCGGCGGCTACCGGGTCACCACTCCCGAGACCATGGACGTCGTGCGCATGGTGCTCTCGGGGCAGGTGAACCGCGAGCTCGTGAGCCTCATCAACCAGCACGGCCCCCTCGCCTCCGGGCTGTCGGGCGAGGACGCCGGCCTCTTCACCGGCCGTCGTCGCGGTGCCGTCGTCGACGGCGACGAGATCGACCTCGGGCTCGTGGGCGACGTCGTCGCCGTCGACCCCGCGCCCGTGCTCGCGCAGCTCGCCGCCGGGCAGATCCCCGTCGTCTCCTCCATCGCGCCCGACGGCGACCAGCCGGGCCAGTCGCTGAACGTCAACGCCGACTCCGCGGCCGCCGCACTGGCGGTCGCGCTCGGGGCGGCGAAGCTCGTCATCCTCACCGACGTCGCGGGCCTGTACCGCGACTGGCCCAACCGCGACTCGCTCGTCTCCGTGATCGACACCGCCGAGCTCGCGGCGCTGCTGCCCAAGCTCGAGTCGGGCATGATCCCGAAGATGACGGCCTGCCTCGAGGCCGTGCACGGGGGCGTGGCGAAGGCGGCCATCATCGACGGCCGCGAGCCGCACTCGATCCTGCTCGAGGTCTTCACGACCCAGGGGTCGGGCACCGAGGTCGTACCGACCGCCAACCACACGGAGGACGCAGCATGACCGCGACGATCGCCACGACCGATTGGCGCTCGCGCTTCGACGGGCGCATCATGCGCTCGATCGGGATGCCCCTGGCGAAGCTCGAACGCGGCGAAGGCGCGCACGTCTGGGACGACGAGGGCCGCGTGTACCTCGACTTCCTCGCGGGCATCGCCGTGAACGCGCTCGGCCACGCCCACCCCGTGTTCGTCGACGCCGTGTCGCGGCAGGCCGCGACGCTCGCGCACGTCTCGAACTACTTCACCACCGAGCCCGCCCTCGAACTGGCCGAGCGTCTCGTGCGCCTCGCCGGCGCCGGCGAGCACGGTCGCGCCTGGTTCGGCAACTCGGGCGCCGAGGCCAACGAGGCGGCGTTCAAGCTCGCCCGCCTGAACAACGGCGGCGGCGCGCGCACCCGGGTGCTCGCGCTCGTCGACGCCTTCCACGGGCGCACCATGGGCTCGCTCGCCCTCACCGGCAAGCCGCACATGCGCCAGGCCTTCGAGCCCCTGCCCGGCGGCGTCGAGCACATTCCCGCCACGCTCGAGGCGCTCGAGGCATCCGTCGACGACGCGGTGGCGGCCCTGATTCTCGAGCCCATCCAGGGCGAGGCGGGCGTCGTCGATCTGCCGGCGGGCTTCCTCGAGGCGGCGCGCGAGCTGACCCGCCGCCACGGCGCACTGCTCATCGTCGACGAGATCCAGACCGGCGCCGGGCGCACCGGCGCCTGGTTCGGATTCCAGCACGCCGGCATCGAGCCGGACGCGATCACGGTCGCCAAGGGCATCGGCGGCGGGTTCCCGATCGGCGGGCTCGTCACGTTCGGCCGGGCCTCCGAGCTCTACCAGAAGGGCATGCACGGCTCCACGTTCGGCGGCAACCCGCTGGCGACCGCGGTCTCGAACGCCGTGCTCGGCGAGATCGAGCACGCCGGCCTCGTCGAGAACGCCGCATTGCGCGGCGCCCAGCTTCGCGAGCGCATCGCGGGCCTCGATTCGCCCCTCGTCACCGGCACCCGCGGTCGCGGGCTGCTCGTCGGCGTCGCGCTCGCCGACCCCGCGGCGCAACGCGTCGTCGCCGAGTCGATGCGGCACGGCCTCATCGTGAACGCGGCCAACGACCACACCATCCGCATCGCGCCGCCCCTCACGATCGGCGACGCCGAGCTCGACGAGTTCGAGGCCCGCTTCGGTGCGGCGCTCGCGGCCGCGGCCTCAGCCTGACCTCCATACGACACGAACGGATTCCCATGACCCGTCACTTCCTCCGCGACGACGACCTGAGCCCGGCCGAGCAGGCCGAGGTGCTCGAGCTCGCGGCCAGGCTCAAGGCCGACCGCTTCGCCGAGCGCCCGCTCGACGGCCCGCAGACCGTGGCCGTGATCTTCGACAAGACCTCGACCCGCACGCGCGTGTCGTTCTCGGTGGGCATCGCCGACCTCGGCGGCGTGCCGCTCGTGATCGCCTCGAACGAGAGCCAGCTCGGCGGCAAGGAGTCGGTGGCCGACACCGCCCGTGTGCTCGAGCGCATGGTCGCCGCGATCGTGTGGCGCACCTTCGCCCATTCGGGCCTCGAGGAGATGGCCGAGGCGACCCGGGTGCCCGTCGTGAACGCCCTCTCCGACGACTTCCACCCCTGCCAGATCCTCGCCGACCTGCAGACCATCCGCGAGCGCCGCGGCGAGCTCGCCGGCCTCACGCTCGCGTACTTCGGCGACGGCGCGAACAACATGGCCCACTCCTACCTGCTCGGCGGGGCCACCGCCGGCATGCACGTGCGCATCGCCGCGCCCGCGAGCTACTCGCCGCGCGCCGACATCGTCGCAGACGCCGAGCGGATCGCCGCGCGGACCGGCGGTTCGGTCGTCGTCACGACGGATGCCTCGGCCGCCGCACGCGGCGCCGACGTGATCGTCACCGACACGTGGGTCTCGATGGGGCAGGAGGCCGAGAAGGCCGAGCGCCTCGTCACCTTCGGCGACTATCGCGTGACCGAAGAGCTGATGGCCGAGGCAGCCGAGGACGCGGTCTTCATGCACTGCCTGCCGGCCTACCGCGGGGTCGAGGTCGACGCCGCCGTCATCGACGGGCCGCGCTCGATCGTCTGGGACGAGGCCGAGAACCGCCTGCACGCGCAGAAGGCGCTGCTCGTGTGGCTGCTCGCGAAGCAGGAGGAGAAGCGATGAGCGAGAACGACGGCACGGGCGCCGGCACCGCGGCCGCGGGCACCGAGCCGCACGGCACCAACGAGGGCTCGCTCTGGGGCGCCCGCTTCGCGTCGGGCCCCTCGCCCGAGCTCGCCCGCCTGTCGAAGTCGACGCACTTCGACTGGCAGCTCGCGCGCTACGACCTCGCCGGCTCGCGCGCCCACGCTCGGGCGCTCGCAGCGGCGGGCTACCTGAGCGCGAGCGAGCTCGACGCCATGCTCGCCGGGCTCGACGCCCTCGAGGGGCGCATCGAGATGGGCGAGCTCGTCGCCGCGGAGAGCGACGAGGACGTGCACGGCGCGCTCGAGGCGGCGCAGCTCGACGTCGTCGGCGCCGAGCTCGGCGGCAAGCTGCGCGCCGGACGCAGCCGCAACGACCAGATCGCCACCCTCGTCAGGCTGTACCTGAAGGATCACGCGGTCGTGATCGCGCGAGAACTGGTGCACCTCATCGACGCCCTGGTCGCGCAGGCCGACGCCAACGGCACCGCCATCATGCCGGGTCGCACGCACCTGCAGCACGCGCAGCCCGTGCTCGTCGCCCACCACCTGCTGGCGCACGGCTGGGCCCTGTCTCGAGACCTCGAGCGGCTCGTCGACTGGTCGAAGCGCGCCGACCTCTCGCCGTACGGCGGGGGAGCCCTCGCCGGGTCGACGCTGGGCCTCGACGCCGCGGCCGTCGCCCGCGACCTGGGCCTCGCCGCACCGTCGCTCAACTCGATCGACG
>JBDIAF010000107.1:0-6064 GCA_039812245.1 Agromyces sp.
CGGTGCGGTCGTCGCGGCCGAACCGGGCGCGGACGCCGGCACCGCCCGCGGCCTGCTCGCGGCGGCCGCGCGGCGGCCGCTCGGGTGGGCGCTGACGATCGTGTTCGCGACGAGCGGCTTCAACGCCTACGCGCTGTTCGCCTGGCTGCCCGCGATCCTCGACGACATCGCGGGCACGACGCCCGCCGAGGCGGGCGCGCTGCTCTCGCTGTACGCGGCGATGGGGCTGCCCACGAGCATCGTCGTGCCGCTCCTCGCGGCTCGCCGCGGGTGGATCCGGCCGCTCGTGGCTGCCTCGGTCGTCGCTTTCGTCGGCGGGTACCTCGGCCTGCTGCTCGCACCGGCGACGGCCACGTGGCTCTGGGTGGCCCTGGCGGGCAGCGGCCCGCTGCTGTTCCCGCTGACCCTCGTGCTCATCAACCTGCGCACCCGCACGCACGAGGGAGCCGTGGCGCTGAGCGGCTTCGTGCAGTCGGCGGGGTACCTCGTGGTCGCCGCCGGACCGCTCGCGGTCGGGCTGCTGCACCAGGCGAGCGGTGGATGGACCCTGCCGCTCATCCTGCTGCTCGCCTCGGCGCTGCCGTCGGCGGTCGCGGGCGCGGTCGTGGCCAGGCCGAGGTTCCTCGAGGACGAACGCCGGCGCTGACGCCTCGACGCCGCCCACCCAGGCGGGCCGATCGGCCAGGCGGCCGATCGCGCCGCCGGCCGATCCACCCGCCGGTCGGCGATCGGCGCGGCGGATTCCGTCCGAACTCCCATGGCGGCATGCGCCCGGCGGTCGTACGATCGCGCTTCGTGGAAGCCTTCGTCATGCTCGTCGGGGCCGCAGCCGAGGCTGCGCCCAAGTCGCCCAACCTCTGGGGAGCGCTCGGCTGCGCGCTCGCCTACTCCGGCGCGCTGTTCGCGACCGTGGACTCCTTCGCCGACCTCCTGCTCGTGCGCGACGGCGCCGTCGATGGGCGGGTGAGTCCCGCCCTGCGGTTGAAGTCGGGCTCGAAGCTCGCCGCCTCGGGCATCACGGTCGTCTCGGCCGGCACCGTGCTCGCGCTCGACGCCAACTGGTTCGCGTTCACGGCGCTGTCGATCGCGTTCACGGTGCTCGCCGGCATCAGCGCCATCGTGCTCGTGCGGCACCGCGCGAAGGCGGCGCTGGTGGCGTGAGTCTGCTCATATGAGCAGAAGTGCCTGCGAGTGTTGCTGTGCGCACTCGCGCTGCCTACGCTGGATGACGGCGGGAGGAGGCACATGGACGAGACCGACGAGCTGCTGTCGATCCGGGCTGCCGAGCTCTATTACGAAGAGAACAAGACGCAGGACGAGATCGGCCAGGCGCTTCGCCTCACGAGGTGGAAGGTCGGGCGCCTCCTCGCGCAGGCGAAGCAGCGCGGGTTCATCCGCATCGAGATCCTGCACCCGCGCGCCAGGCGTCTTGCGATCGAGCGACGACTGCGCGACGAGCGCGGGCTCGTCGACGCCATCGTCGTCTCCTCGGCCGGCGTCAACTCGCCCGAAGAGCTGCAGGCGCGCACGGCGCAGGCGGCCGCCGACTACCTCACGGCGCTCCGGCCGGTGCCCCGCACCCTCGGCGTGAGCTGGGGGCGAACGCTCTACGAGATCTCGCAGCACCTGCGCAACGGCTGGGCCACCGGCGTCAACGTCGTGCAGATCAACGGGGGCGTGAGCCTCAACCGGCGTCCGGGCACCGCGGCGGCGACCGCCGTCGCGATCGCCCAGAAGGGCGGCGGCCAGGCGACCCTGCTGCCGAGCCCGGCGATCCTCGAGCGCCTCGAGACCAAGCACGCCATCGAGGCCGACCGGGTCGTCGCCGGCGTGATCGACCTCGCCCGTTCCGCCGACGCCTACCTCTTCAGCGCCGGCGCCGCCGACCAGAACTCGGTGCACGTCGAGAGCGGCTACCTCTCGGTCTCCGACGTCGAACTGCTCGTCGCCAAGGGGGCCGTCGGCGACGTCGTCGGCCGCTACCTCGACTCCGACGGCAACATCGTCGACCCCGCCCTCGACGCGCGCACGGTCGGCCTCACCCTCGACGAGCTGCGTGCGGCGCCGCTCGCCATCGCGGTCGTCGCGGGCCGGGCCAAGCACCCCGTCGCCGACGCGGTCGTGCGCAGCGGCCTGTGCACCGTGCTCGTCACCGACGAGGCGACCGCACTCCACCTCCTCGACGGCTGAGCCCCGGCTCCGCCGCAGATTCCCATCCGAACCGACGATCCACACGATCCGACGGCCTCGAACCGACAGCCGGAAGGCAGGACATCCGAATGGCAGGCACGACCCTCGTCACCGCCCGCGAGCGCGCGCTCGCGGTGCTCGGCGGCGACCCCGACGACGCGACCCTGCGCCGCTACCTCCACGGCATCCCCGGTGTCGACGCGGTGGGCCTCGAGCAGCGCGCCGCCGCGCTCGGCACCCGCTCGATCAAGACGAGCTCCAAGGCCTGGGCGCTCGACAAGATCATCTCGCTCATCGACCTGACCACGCTCGAGGGCGCCGACACCCCGGGCAAGGTGCGCTCGCTCGTGGCCAAGGCCATGAACCCCGACCCGTCCGACCCCTCGACGCCGCGCGTGGCCGCCGTCTGCGTGTACGGCGACATGGTGCCCTATGCCGTCGAGGCCCTGGGCGCGGCCCACGGCGACCCCGACGACGGCGCCATCTCGGTCGCGGCCGTCGCGACGGCGTTCCCGAGCGGGCGCTCGTCGCTCGAGATCAAGCTCGCGGACACCGCGGAGGCGGTCGCGGCGGGCGCCGACGAGATCGACATGGTCATCGATCGCGGCGCGTTCCTCGCGGGGCGCTACGGCCTCGTGTTCGACCAGATCGCCGCCGTGAAGGAGGCGTGCCGCCGCCCCGACGGCACGAGCGCGAGCCTCAAGGTCATCCTCGAGACCGGCGAGCTCGTCACCTACGACAACGTGCGCCGCGCCTCGTGGCTCTCGATCCTCGCCGGCGGCGACTTCATCAAGACCTCGACCGGCAAGGTGCAGCCGGCGGCGACGCTGCCCGTGACCCTGCTCATGCTCGAGGTCGTGCGCGACTGGCACCGGCTCACCGGGCACCGGGTGGGGGTGAAGCCCGCAGGAGGCATCCGCTCGTCGAAGGACGCGATCAAGTACCTCGTGACGGTCGCCGAGACGGTCGGCGAGGAGTGGCTCGTGCCGCACCTGTTCCGATTCGGCGCGTCGAGCCTTCTGAACGACGTGCTGCTGCAGCGCCAGAAGCTCGCGACCGGGCACTACTCCGGCGCCGACTACGTGACCATCGACTGACGAGACGAGACGCATCATGAGCTTCCTCGAATACGCACCGGCGCCCGAGTCGCGCGCCATCCTGTCGCTGCGCGACAGCTACGGCCTCTTCATCGACGGCGAGTTCGTCGCCGGCCGAGGCACCCCCTTCCAGACGATCTCGCCGTCGAGCGAGGAGCGCATCGCCGAGATCGCCGACGCGAACGAGCAGGACGTCGCCGACGCGGTCGCCGCCGCCCGCCGCGCCTACGACCGCGTGTGGAGCCGCATGAGCGGCCGCGACCGGGGCAAGTACCTGTTCCGCATCGCGCGCCTCGTGCAGGAGCGCGCCCGTGAGCTCGCCGTGGCCGAATCGCTCGACAACGGCAAGCCCATCAAGGAGTCGCGCGACGTGGACGTGCCGCTCGTGGCGGCGTGGTTCTTCTACTACGCGGGCTGGGCCGACAAGCTCGATCACGCCGGTCTCGGGGCCGACCCGCGCGCCCTCGGCGTCGCCGCGCAGGTGATCCCGTGGAACTTCCCGCTGCTCATGCTCGCGTGGAAGATCGCGCCGGCGCTCGCCGCGGGAAACACGGTGGTGCTGAAGCCCGCCGAGACGACCCCGCTCACGGCGCTGCTCTTCGCCGAGATCCTCCAGCAGGCCGACCTCCCGCCCGGTGTCGTGAACATCGTGACGGGCGCGGGCGACACGGGCGCCGCGCTCGTGGCGCACCCCGACGTCGACAAGGTCGCCTTCACCGGATCGACGGCGGTCGGCCGGGCCATCGCGAAGCAGATCGCCGGCACGCACAAGAAGGCCACCCTCGAGCTCGGCGGCAAGGCGGCGAACATCGTCTTCGACGACGCGCCCGTCGACCAGGCGATCGAGGGCATCGTCAACGGCATCTTCTTCAACCAGGGCCACGTGTGCTGCGCCGGCAGCCGGCTGCTCGTGCAGGAGTCGATCCACGACGAGGTCGTCGACCGGCTGAAGTCGCGCCTGTCGACCCTGCGCCTGGGCGACCCGCTCGACAAGAACACCGACATCGGCGCGATCAACTCGCGCGAGCAGCTCGAGCGCATCCGCACCCTCTCCGACATCGGCGAGGCCGAGGGCGCCGAGCGCTGGAGCGTGCCGTGCGAGATGCCCGAGAACGGCTTCTGGTTCGCCCCGACGATCTTCACGGGCGTCGAGACGAGCCACCGCATCGCCCGCGAAGAGGTGTTCGGCCCGGTGCTTTCGGTGCTGAGCTTCCGCACCCCGCAGGAGGCGATCGCCAAGGCGAACAACACCCCGTACGGCCTCTCGGCCGGAATCTGGAGCGACAAGGGCAGCCGCATCCTCGCGGTCGCCGACCAGCTCCGCGCGGGCGTCATCTGGGCCAACACGTTCAACCGCTTCGACCCGGCGAGCCCCTTCGGCGGCTTCAAGGAGTCGGGCTACGGCCGCGAGGGCGGCCGGCACGGGCTCGGCGCCTACCTCGCGCCGGCAGCGATCGGGGGCCGCACGGCCGCCCCGCGCGCCATCGAGCGCACGGATGCCTCGGCCGAGGCATCCGTCGCCGCCACCAAGCCGAAGGCGCGCGCCCGCCGGGCCGCCGCCGCGAAGAAGGGAGCCGCCAAGTGAGCCGCCTCGCCGTGCCGAAGACCTACAAGCTGTTCATCGGCGGCGCGTTCCCGCGCAGCGAGTCGGGCCGCACCTACGAGGTCGTGAAGGCCGACGGCGCGTTCCTCGCGAACGCGGCGAAGGCCTCGCGCAAGGACGCCCGTGACGCGATCGTGGCCGCCCGCGGCGCGGTCGCGGGCTGGGCCGGGGCGACCGCCTACAACCGCGGCCAGGTGCTCTACCGCGTCGCCGAGGTGCTCGAGGGGCGTCGCGCCCAGTTCGTGGCCGAGATCGAGGACGCCGAGGGCGTCTCGCGCGCCGTCGCCGGCGCACAGGTCGACGAGGCCATCGACCGCTGGGTCTGGTACGCCGGCTGGGCCGACAAGTTCGCGCAGGTCGCGGGCAACGCGAATCCGGTCGCCGGCCCGTACTTCAACATCTCGGTGCCCGAGCCGACCGGCGTGGTCGCGATCGTGGCGCCGCAGGACTCCTCGCTCGTCGGCCTCGTCTCGGCGATCGCGCCGGCCCTCGTCGCCGGCAACTCGGTCGTCGTGGTCGCGAGCGAGCGCTTCCCGCTGTCGGCGATCTCGCTGGCGGAGGTGCTCGCCACGAGCGACGTGCCGAAGGGCGTCGTCAACGTGCTCACCGGCTCGCCGGCCGAGATCGCGCCGTGGCTCGCGAGCCACGCCGACGTCAACGCGCTCGACCTCGTGGGGGCGGGCGATCTCGACTGGATCGAGCTCGAGTTCCAGGCGGCAGACACGCTCAAGCGGGTGCTGCGGCCCGAGCAGGGCCCCGATGCGGCCGCTCCGTCGCTCGAACGCATCCGTGCGTTCACCGAGACCAAGACGGTCTGGCACACGAAGAGCCTGCGCTGAGGCCCGGCCGGCGCTGATGGTGGGCGGAGCCTGAGATGGCGGGGCGTCGCGGCGCCTCCGACGAACGCGGCCGTCTCCTCGACGACCCGTTCGAGTGGCGTGCCACGGCCTCCGGTTCGGTGCTCGTCTCGCGCGGCGGCCTTCTCGTCGTGACGGTCGGGGGCGCGGCCGCCGCGCGCCTCCTGGCCGGCCTCGAGCGAGCGGATGCCTCGGGCGACGAGCTCGCCGCGCAGCATCTGCTCGCTCGGGCGACCGGGAACTACCGGCGCGGCAACGAGCGGCGGTAGGCGCGGGCCGGCTGGGCGCGGCGCGCGCTCAGGCGACGCCGAGCTCGC
>JBDIAF010000108.1:0-6001 GCA_039812245.1 Agromyces sp.
CGCGCGCGGCGTGGGAGCGGCTCCCGCTGATCGCCCTCCCGGCCGCTCGTCCGCAGGTGGATCCCCGCCGGTCGTCGGCGCGGGACGCAGCGCGACGGCATGGCCATCCGGGGAGGCGGCGCGTCGCCTGGTCGCGCAGACGACCGGCCGAGTCGGCGTGCCGCCAGGGCGCAGGACGGGGGCGCACGCGACCGCCCGTCGCGGGGCGCAACGAGTCGGCGTGAGCTCCGCCGAACCGATAGCCTTGTGGGCGTGACTCAGGAAAACCCCTTCGGACAGGTGCTCGTCGCGCTCGTCACGCCCATGACGGCGGACGGCGAGGTCGATTGGCCGGGGGTCGAGAAGCACATCGACGACGTCATCTCGAACGGCGCCGACGGCATCGTCGTCACCGGCACGACGGGCGAGACGTCGACCCTCACCGACGCCGAGAAGCTGCGCCTCGTCGAGGTCGGCAAGGACGTCGCGGCCGGCCGCGCGAAGATCATCACGGGCGGCGGCTCGAACGAGACCGCCCACGCCATCGAGCTGTACCAGCACAGCGAGAAGGCCGGCGCCGACGGCATCATGATCGTCACGCCGTACTACAACAAGCCCACCCAGGCGGGCATCCTCACGCACTTCCGCATGGTCGCCGACGCGACCGACCTGCCGGTGATCCTCTACGACATCCCGGGGCGCACCGGCGTGCCGATCAAGTACGAGACGATCCTGCGCCTCGCCAAGCACCCCAACATCCTCGCCGTGAAGGACGCGAAGGGCGACTTCAGCGAGGTCAGCCGCGTGCTGAACCAGACCGACCTGATGTACTTCTCGGGCGACGACGCGAACGTGCTGCCGCACCTCGCGATCGGCGCGACGGGCCTCATCGGCGTCACGGCGAACATCGCGCCCGCGCCCTACCGCGCGATCGTCGACGCCGTGAACGCGGGTGACCTCAAGGCCGCCACGGCCGAGCACCAGCGCCTCGAGCCGCTCGTCCGGGCGACCATGACGCACGTGCCGGGCACGGTCGCGGCGAAGTACATCCTGCACGGCCTGGGCCGCATCTCGAGCCCGCGCGTGCGTCTGCCGCTCGTCGGCCCCGAGGAGTGGGAGGCCGCGCTCATCGAGGACGAGATCGACCTCGTCAAGGGCGTGCCGGGCGCCGACTTCTCGAACTTCCGCCCCGACCGCAACGCCGCCGCCGGCGGCGCCCTGCCGAAGATCGCGGGCACTACGCGCTGAGTCGCGCCACGAGACATCCGCTGGGCCGTGCGGCCCGCACCCAACTGAACACCTACACCGAAGGAGGGCCCATGCCCGACGTCGTCATCGATCCCGCCCCGCTCGAGGCGGGCACCCTGCGCGTCATCCCCATCGGAGGCCTCGGCGAGGTCGGCCGCAACATGACGGCCTACGAGATCGACGGCAAGATCCTGATCGTCGACTGCGGCGTGCTGTTCCCCGAGGAGCACCAGCCGGGCGTCGACCTGATCCTGCCCGACTTCGGCTTCCTCGGCGACCGCCTCGGCGACGTCGTCGGCGTCGTGCTGACGCACGGCCACGAGGACCACATCGGCGCCGTGCCGTACCTGCTGAAGCGCCGTGCCGACATCCCGCTGATCGGCTCGACCCTCACGCTCGCCCTCGTCGAGGCGAAGCTGAAGGAGCACCGCATCCAGCCCTACTCGCTCACGGTGCGCGAGGGCCAGCAGGAGCGCCTCGGCCCCTTCGACCTCGAGTTCGTCGCGGTCAACCACTCGATCCCCGACGCCCTCGCGGTCGCGATCAAGACGCGCGCGGGCACGGTGCTCGCCACCGGCGACTTCAAGATGGACCAGTTGCCGCTCGACGGCCGGCTCACCGACCTGCGCGAGTTCGCGCGGCTCGGCGAGGAGGGCGTCGACCTGTTCATGGTCGACTCGACGAACGCCGACGTCCCCGGCTTCACGCCGCTCGAGCGCGAGATCGGGCCGGTGCTCGACCAGGTCATCTCGCGCGCGACGAAGAAGGTCGTCGTGGCGAGCTTCTCGAGCCACGTGCACCGCGTTCAGCAGGTGCTCGACGCCGCCCACGCCAACGGACGCCGCGTCGCGCTGCTCGGCCGCAGCATGGTGCGCAACATGACGATCGCCGAGCAGCTCGGCTACCTCAAGGTGCCCGAGGGCGTGCTCGTCGACTACAAGAAGGCCGGCGACATCCCCGACGAGCAGATCGTCTACATGTCGACCGGATCGCAGGGCGAGCCGATGGCCGTGCTCAGCCGCATGGCGAGCCGCGACCACGCGGTCGAGATCGGCGAGGGCGACACGGTCATCCTCGCGTCGAGCCTCATCCCGGGCAACGAGAACGCGGTCTACCGCGTGATCGACGGGCTCACGAAGCTCGGCGCGAACGTGGTGCACAAGGGCAACGCGCGGGTGCACGTCTCCGGGCACGCCGCGGCCGGCGAGCTGCTGTACTGCTACAACATCCTGAAGCCGAAGAACGTCCTGCCGATCCACGGCGAGTACCGGCACCTCGTCGCCAACGCGAAGCTCGCGCGCGACACCGGCATCCCCGAGGAGCGCACCTTCATCGGCGAGAACGGCACCGTCTTCGACCTGAAGGACGGCGAGGTGCGCGTCGCCGGTCAGCTCGACCTCGGCTTCGTGTACGTCGACGGCTCGACCGTGGGCGAGATCACCGACGCCGACCTCAAGGACCGCCGGATCCTCGGCGAGGAGGGCTTCATCTCGGTCATCGTCGTGGTCGACGCGGCGACCGGGCGGGTCATCTCCGGCCCCGAGATCCACGCGCGCGGCTTCGCCGAGGACGACGCCGTCTTCGAGGACGTCAAGCCCAAGATCGTCGCCGCACTGGCGGATGCCGCGCACAGCGGCGTGCGCGACACCTACACGCTGCAGCAGACGGTGCGCCGCACCCTCGGCACCTGGGTGAACCGGCGGCTGCGCCGCCGCCCGATGATCGTGCCGCTCGTCATCGAGGCGTAGGCCGCGCCGTCGCGCCGAGGCATCCGGGACTCGGGATCGGATGCCTCGCGCGACCGAGCGGGACGACCGGATGCCTCGTGGGAGCCCGGCTGCCGCGCCGATCCCGAACACCCCCGGCGGCCTACCGGGCCGTGTCGGCCCGCGGCCGTAGCCTTGTGGGCATGGCTACGAGCACCAAGTCGAGCGGCCGTGCCTCGGGCACCGCTGCCCGTGGCTCGTCTGCGCGCACGGCCCCCACGAAGAAGCTGCCTGCGGCGACGACCAAGCAGGCGAAGCAGGCGAAGCCCCCGAGCGAGGGGCCGAACGTGCTGGTCCGCGCGTGGATGGGGCTCGCCCACATCGCCGGGGGAGCGGCGCGCGCCCTCGGCCCCGAGACCCTGCAGAAGGAGGAGCGGCGCGACGGCCTGCCGTTCTTCCTCGTGCTGCTGGCGGTCGCCGGCGCCGTCATCGAGTGGTTCCTCATCAACGACCCGGTGGCCCAGACGCTCGACTCCTGGAGCTTCGGCGCCCTGTTCGGCCGGGTCGCGTTCGCGCTGCCCGTGGTCATGCTGCTGTTCGCCGTCTGGCTCTTCCGGCACCCGAGCTCGGTGCACGACAACACCCGCATCGGCATCGGGCTCGGCCTGCTGCTCGTGTCGGTGTCGGCGCTCTGCCACATCTTCGGCGGCCAGCCCGAGCCGAGCGAGGGCATGGCCGTGCTCGCCCGCGCCGGGGGCATCCTCGGCTGGATGCTCGCCGCGCCGCTGATCTTCCTGATCACGCCGTTCGGCGCGACCGCCGTGGTGATCCTGCTCATCGTGCTGGCGCTGCTCATCATGACCAAGACGCCGCCGAACCGCATCGGGGCGCGATTCCGCGAGCTCTACGACTGGCTCTTCGGGGCGCACGAGCACGACGACGAGGCCCAGGCCGAGCCCGAGAAGCCCACCCGTCGCGGCAAGAAGGAGAAGGCGGTCGAGGTCGAGCTCGACGGCATCGACGACGACGAGCCGAGCGCGACCGGGCTCGTCCCGTGGTGGCGCCGCAACGCGTCGAACCGCGAGGAGGACCCGGCGTTCGAGTCGACGGGCGCCGACGGACTCACCGAGGTGTTCGGCGCCGCTGCCGTCGAGGGCGGCTTCGACTCCGCCATCGAGGGGCAGGGCGGGGGCGCCTACGGCGCCGAGGTGCTCGGCGAGCTCGAGCGCGCGGAGTCTGCGGTCGCCCGGTTCACCGGCGAGGTGCCGCAGGGCGGCACGGGGCTCCGCGGCGACGACGCGGGCGCGACCGCGGTGCTCACCCCGCTGGCCGGGCTCGACGACGACGCGGATGCCTCGGCGCAGAGCGGTCTCGAACCGGTCCCGGGGGCCGACGAGGCATCCCAGCCCGACCGGCCCTACCACCTGCCCGCCGCCTCGACGCTGTCGGCCGGCGCGCCGGCGAAGACCCGCTCGCAGGCGAACGACGACGTCGTGCGCGCCATCACGGGCGTGCTCGAGCAGTTCTCGGTCGATGCGAAGGTCACCGGATTCTCGCGCGGCCCGACCGTCACGCAGTACGAGATCGAGCTCGGGCCCGGCGTCAAGGTGGAGCGCGTCACGGCGCTCTCGAAGAACCTGTCGTACGCGGTCGCCTCGAACGAGGTGCGCATCCTCTCGCCGATCCCGGGCAAGAGCGCCATCGGCGTCGAGATCCCGAATGCCGACCGCGAGATCGTGACCCTCGGCGACGTGCTGCGCTCCTCCGCCGCGGTGAACGCGCAGCACCCGATGACGATCGGCGTCGGCAAGGACGTCGGCGGCGGCTACGTCGTCGCGAATCTCGCGAAGATGCCCCACCTGCTCGTCGCCGGCTCGACGGGCTCGGGCAAGTCGAGTTTCGTGAACTCGATGATCACGAGCCTGCTCATGCGCGCGAAGCCGAGCGACGTGCGCATGGTGCTGATCGACCCCAAGCGGGTCGAGCTCGCGCCGTACTCGGGCGTGCCGCACCTCATCACGCCCATCATCACGAACCCCAAGAAGGCGGCCGAGGCGCTGCAGTGGGTCGTGAAGGAGATGGACATGCGGTACGACGACCTCGCGTCGTTCGGGTTCCGCCACATCGACGACTTCAACAAGGCCGTGGTCAACGACGAGATCGTGCTGCCGGCGGGCAGCGAGCGGGTGCTGAAGCCCTACCCGTACCTGCTCGTGGTCGTCGACGAGCTCGCCGACCTCATGATGGTCGCCCCGCGCGACGTCGAGGACTCGATCGTGCGCATCACGCAGCTCGCGCGCGCCTCGGGCATCCACCTGGTGCTCGCGACCCAGCGGCCCTCGGTCGACGTCGTCACCGGCCTCATCAAGGCGAACGTGCCGTCGCGCCTCGCCTTCGCGGTGACGAGCGTCACCGACTCCCGCGTCATCCTCGACCAGCCGGGCGCCGACAAGCTCATCGGCCAGGGCGACGGGCTGTTCCTGCCGATGGGCGCCTCGAAGCCGTTGCGCGTCCAGGGCGCCTGGGTGAGCGAGAGCGAGATCGAGCGCGTCGTCACCCACGTGACCAGGCAGGCGCGTCCCGAGTACCGGCAGGACGTCGCCGCCGCCGTCGAGAAGAAGGAGATCGACAGCGACATCGGCGACGACCTCGAGCTGCTGCTCGCGGCCGCGGAGCTCGTGGTCTCGACGCAGTTCGGCTCGACCTCGATGCTGCAGCGCAAGCTGCGCGTCGGCTTCGCGAAAGCCGGGCGACTCATGGACCTGCTCGAGTCGCGCGAGATCGTCGGCCCGTCCGAGGGGTCGAAGGCCCGCGACGTGCTGGTCACCGTCGAGCAGCTGCCCGGCGTGCTGGCGCGGCTGCGCGGCGAGCCGAGCGGTCCGGCGGCACCTGCTGCCGCTCCGCCCGCAGCGGCGCCCGTCGCACCCGCGGCTGCCGACGTCGACGACCGGTACGCCGACCCGGTCGGACGCATCCCCGAGGGGCTCGAAGAGGTCGAGGCCGAGGGCGGCGACGAAGACGCATGGGGCCTCACGGGTCGCGACTGATCGCTATCCTTGGCCCTATGA
>JBDIAF010000109.1:0-5986 GCA_039812245.1 Agromyces sp.
AGCGCCGCCATCGCGTGCTGCAGCAGCAGCTCGGTGCGGGTGTCGACCGAGCTCGTCGCCTCGTCGAGGATGAGCACCGAGGGCTGCGACACGAACGCGCGGGCGATCGTGATGAGCTGCTTCTCGCCGGCCGAGACGTTCGCGGCGTCCTCGTCGAGCACGGTGTCGTAGCCGTCGGGCAGGGAGTGCACGAAGCGGTCGACGTACGTGGCCTTCGCCGCGGCGACGATCTCGTCGTCGGTGGCGTCGGCGCGCCCGTAGCGGATGTTCTCGCGGATCGTGCCGGCGAACAGCCACGGGTCCTGCAGCACCATGCCGGTCTTCGCCCGCACGTCGTGCCGGGTGAGGTCGGCGATGTCCTGGCCGTTCAGCAGGATCCGCCCGCCGTTCAGCTCGTAGAACCGCATGATGAGGTTCACGAGCGTCGTCTTGCCGGCGCCCGTCGGCCCCACGATCGCGACCGTCTGCCCGGGCTCGACCCGGAACGAGAGGTCCGTGATGAGCGGGCGCTCGGGGATGTACGAGAACGCGACGTGGTCGAACACGATCGTGCCGTCACCGTCGACCGGCGCCGGAGCGTCGGCCGCGTCGGGGTCCTGCTCGTCGGCGTCGAGCAGCTCGAAGACGCGCTCGGCCGACGCCGTGCCCGACTGCACCACCGCGGCCATGCCGCCGAGCTGCGACAGCGGCTGCGAGAACTGCTGCGAGTACTGGATGAACGCCTGCACGTCGCCGAGACGCAGCGAACCGCTCGCCACCATGATGCCGCCGAGCACGGCGATGCCGACGTACTGCAGGTTCCCGACGAAGGTCATCGCGGGCATCATGATGTTCGACAGGAACTGCGCCTTGAACGAGGCCTCGTAGAGCTCCTGGTTCTCGGCCATGAAGGCCTCGCGGCTCGACTGCTCGCGGCCGTAGACCTTGACGAGCGCGTGACCCGAGAACGACTCCTCGACGCGGGCGTTGAGGCGCCCGACCTTGCGCCACTGCGTGCCGAACGCCTTCTGCGACTTCGGGCCGATCACGCCGAAGATGACGGCCATGAGCGGCAGCGACACGAGCGCGACGAGCGAGAGCTGCCACGAGATCGAGAACATCATCACGAGCACGCCGATGACGGTGAGCACGTTGGTCAGCGCGCTCGAGAGCGACTGCTGCATCGTCTGCGTGATGTTGTCGATGTCGTTGGTGACGCGCGAGATCAGCTCGCCGCGCTGCACCTTGTCGAAGTAGCTGAGCGGCAGCCGGTTGATCTTCGCCTCGACGTTCTCGCGCAGGGTCCACATCGCCCGCACCATGATCACGTTCACCACGTAGCCCTGCACCCACATGAGGATGGACGACACGATGTAGATCGCCAGCACGAGGATGACGACGCGGCTGAGGGCGACGAAGTCGATGCCCTGACCGACCTCGAAGCCCTGCATCGCGGCGATCATGTTCGCGAAGTCGGTCTGGCCGGCGGCCTTCAGCGCGTCGACGACCTCTTGCTGCGAGGTGCCGGGCGGGAACATCTGGCCGAGCGCCGCCGACGCGGCGCCCTCGAAGATGAGGTTCGTCGCCTCGGCGAGCACCTTGGGCGCCCACACCGTGAGCACGACGCCGATCGCGCCGAGCACCGAGGCGAGCGTGAACCCGAAGGCGTGCGGCTTCAGGAGGCCGAGGAGCCGCCCGAACGACTTGCGGAAGTTCGCGGCCTTGCCGGGCGCGACAGCGCCGCTCCAGTCGTCGGCGCCGAGCCGGGCCTGCTCGGCCATCTCGAGTTCGAGCTGGTCTTCTTCTGACAGCGGGGTCGGGCTGGTCATCGTGCGGCCTCCACTCCGAGCTGGGATTCGACGATCTCGCGATACGTCTGGCAGGTCTCGAGCAGCTCGTCGTGCGTGCCGATGCCCACCGCGATGCCGTCGTCGAGCACGACGATGCGGTCGGCGTCGGTGATGGTCGAGACGCGCTGCGCGACGACGACCTTGGTCACCTCCGGCAGCTCGCGCCAGAGCGCCTGCCTGAGTCTCGCGTCGGTCGTCAGGTCGAGCGCCGAGAACGAGTCGTCGAAGACGAGGATCTCGGGGTTGTGCACGATCGCCCGGGCGATCGCGAGGCGCTGGCGCTGGCCGCCCGAGACGTTGGTGCCGCCCTGCGCGATCTTCGCGTCGAGCTTGCCGTCCATCTCCTCGACGAAGTCGCGGCCCTGGGCGATCTCGAGGGCGCGCCACAGCTCGTCGTCGGTCGCGTCCTCGCGGCCGAACCGCAGGTTCGAGGCGACGGTGCCGCTGAAGAGGAACGGGCGCTGGGGAACGAGCCCGATGCTCTTCCACAGCAGGTCGAGGTCGGCCTCGCGCACGTCGACGCCGTTCACGAGCACCTCGCCCTCGGTGACGTCGAAGAGGCGCGGCAGGAGCGACACGAGCGTGGTCTTGCCTGCGCCGGTCGAGCCGACGATCGCGAGGGTCTCGCCGCGCTCGGCCTTCACGGTGACGCCGCTGAGCACCGGGTGCTCGGCGCCCGGGTAGGTGAAGCCCGTGCCGCGGAACTCGACGGTGCCCGGGGTCGGGAACTCGGTGACCGGGTTCGCGGGGCGCACGAGGGTCGGCTTGACGTCGAGCACGGCCCCGATGCGCTCGGCCGAGACGGCGGCGCGCGGGATCATGATCGTGATGAAGCTCGCCATCATGACGCCCATGAGGATGAGCATCACGTACTGCATGAAGGCGAAGATCACGCCGATCTCGGTGGTGCCCTCGTCGACCTCGATGGCGCCGAACCAGATGACGCCCACGAGCGTGACGTTCAGCACCAGCATGACGAGGGGGAACATCAGCACGAAGAGCGAGCCGACCTTGCGCCCGACGACCATGATGTCGGTGTTCGCGTCGCGGAAGCGCGCCTCTTCGATGTCTTCGCGCACGAAGGCCCGCACCACGCGGATGCCGGTGAGCTGCTCGCGCATGATGCGGTTCACGCCGTCGAGCTTCAGCTGGTACGAGCGGAAGAGCGGCACCATGCGCCAGATGATGAGGCCGGCGACGACGAGCAGCGTGGGCACCGAGACGGCGATGATCCAGCTCAGGCCGATGTTCGTCGTCAGCGCCATGTAGACGCCGTAGATCGCCATGATCGGGGCGGCCACGAGGAAGGTCGCGCCCATCATGGCGAGCATCTGCACCTGCTGCACGTCGTTCGTGTTGCGGGTGATGAGCGAGCCGGGACCGAAGGTCGAGACCTCGCGCTCGGAGAAGCCCGAGACGCGCTCGAACACGTCGTTGCGGATGTCGCGGCCGAGCTTCATCGCGGCCATGGCGGCGAACCAGGTCGCGATGAGCTGCGTGACGATCTGCAGCAGCGACATGCCGAGCATGACGATGCCGGACTGCCAGATCACCTCGGTGTCGCCCTTGGCGACCCCGTCGTCGATGATCTGGGCGTTGAGGGTGGGCAGCTGGAAGTTGGCGTACGCCGCGACGATCTGGAAGACCAGAACGCCGATCAGGAGTGGCCAGTACGGTTTGAGATATCGGACGAGCAGCTTTGCAAGCACGGGAAGACTCCGGAGTTTTCGATCGTGTCGGCGCGGAGGGACGTTTACATTCTGTTACGCGCCTCCGACATCGCCACCGCGAAGGCTACGCGCTGGGCGAACGGCGGCAGAGTGACGCGATATATCGTGAAACGCAAGCGACACGATATATCGCGTTTTAAAGCTCCGCAAGTCACCGTGGCTACACTCGGTGCGTGACCGCCCAGCCCGCCGCAGCGCCCCGCTTCGCCCTCGACGTCGACGGCGTGCCGCGCCCGGCCCGCTCGCAGGCGCTGCTCGACGCGCTCGGCTCGCGCGTGGTCATCGCCGACGGCGCCATGGGCACCATGCTGCAGCAGCACGAGCTCTCGCTCGAGGTCGACTTCGAGGGCCACGAGGGCTGCAACGAGGTCCTCAACGTCACCCGCCCCGACGTCATCGCGGGCATCCACGACGCGTACTTCGCGGTCGGCATCGACGCGGTCGAGACGAACACCTTCGGCGCCAACTGGTCGAACCTCTCCGACTACGGCATCGACGACCGCATCGCCGAGCTCGCCGAGGCCGGTGCGCGCATCGCACGCGAGCGGGCCGAGGCATCCGAGCGCGAGGACGGCCGGATGCGCTGGGTGCTGGGCTCGATGGGGCCGGGCACCAAGCTGCCGAGCCTCGGCCACACGACGTACGACCACCTCAAGCAGACCTTCGCCCTGCAGGCCGAGGGGCTCATCGACGGCGGCGCCGACGCCTTCCTCGTCGAGACCAGCCAGGACCTGCTGCAGACCAAGGCGGCGATCAACGGCTGCAAGCAGGCGATCGTCGCGCGGGGCATCCGGCTGCCGATCTTCGTCGAGGTGACGGTCGAGACGACCGGCACCATGCTCATGGGCTCCGAGATCGGGGCCGCGCTCACCGCGCTCGAGCCGCTCGGCGTCGACGCCATCGGCCTGAACTGCGCCACCGGGCCCGCAGAGATGAGCGAGCACCTGCGCCACCTCTCGAAGCACTCGCCCGTGCCCGTCGCCTGCATGCCGAACGCCGGCCTGCCCGTGCTCGGCGCGAACGGCGCCCACTACCCGCTGACCCCCGCCGAGCTCGCGACCGCGCACGAGCAGTTCGTGCGCGAGTTCGGGCTCGCGCTCGTCGGCGGCTGCTGCGGCACGACGCCCGAGCACCTCGCCGCGGTCGTCGAGCGGCTGCGTCCAGATGGTTCGCCGAGCTCGTCGACGCGGGCGGATGCCTCGAGCGAGCCCCTTCGACGAGCTCAGGGAACCAGAACGTTCACCGCCGACCCGGGCGTCGCGAGCCTCTACCAGCACGTGCCGTTCGACCAGGACGCCTCGTACCTGGCCATCGGCGAGCGCACCAACGCGAACGGCTCGAAGGCGTTCCGCGAGGCGATGCTCGAGGGCCGCTGGGACGACTGCGTCGAGATCGCCCGCAACCAGATCCGGGTCGGCGCGCACCTGCTCGACGTCTGCGTCGACTACGTGGGCCGCGACGGCGTCGCCGACATCCGCGAGGTCGTCTCGCGCTTCGCGAGCGCCTCGACCCTGCCGCTCGTGATCGACTCGACCGAGCCCGCCGTGATCCGGGCGGGGCTCGAGCTCGTCGGAGGCCGGCCCGTCGTCAACTCCGTGAACTACGAGGACGGCGACGGGCCCACGAGCCGCTTCGGCCGCATCATGCCGCTCGTGAAGGAGCACGGCACCGCGGTCGTCGCCCTGACGATCGACGAGCAGGGCCAGGCCCGCACCGCCGACGACAAGGTGCGGATCGCGACCCGGCTGATCGACGAGCTCACCGGCGAGTGGGGGCTGCGCGAGCACGACATCATCCTCGACGCGCTCACCTTCCCCATCGCGACCGGGCAGGAGGAGACCCGCCGCGACGCGATCGAGACGATCGAGGCGATCCGCCGCCTCCACGAGGCGTACCCCGGGCTGCACTTCACCCTCGGCGTCTCGAACGTGTCGTTCGGGCTCAACCCGGCCGCGCGCAGCGTGCTGAACTCGGTGTTCCTGCACGAGGCGGTCGAGGCCGGCCTCGACTCGGGCATCATCGACGCGGCGAAGATCGTGCCCCTCGCCTCGCTGTCGGAGGAGCAGCGCGAGGTCGCCCTCGACCTCGTCTGGGACCGGCGCGAGTTCGACGCCGACGGCAACACGACCTACGACCCGCTGGCCCGCATGCTCGACCTGTTCGCCGGCGTCGACTCGGCCGCCCTGCGCGACCAGCGCGCCGCCGAGCTCGCCGCGCTGCCGGTCGGCGAGCGCCTCGCACGGCGCATCATCGACGGCGAGGGCAAGGGGCTCGAGGCCGACCTCGACCTCGCGCTCGCCGAGGGGCAGACCGCGCTCGGCATCATCAACGACCACCTGCTCGAGGGCATGAAGGTCGTCGGCGAGCGCTTCGGCGCGGGCGAGATGCAGCTGCCGTTCGTGCTGCAGTCGGCCGAGGTCATGAAGA
>JBDIAF010000110.1:0-5905 GCA_039812245.1 Agromyces sp.
GGGCCCAGGCCCTCGCCGCGGTCGACGCGGCGGGCGGCCTCGAGGCGCTCGCGGTGCGAGTCGGCATCGACGCGGCCCTCGCCGCCGAGCTCGCGCCGCGCGTCGCCGAGAAGCTGCGCACCGAGCCCATCGAAGACCTGCGCCTCGACTTCGAGGACGGCTACGGCGACCGCGGCGACGAGGCTGAGGACGCCGACGCCGTGCTCGCCGCCGAGCGGGTGCGCCAGGCGGTCGACGAGGGCACCGCGCCGCCGTTCATCGGCATCCGCTTCAAGTGCTTCGAGAAGCCGACGCGCGCGCGGGGCATCCGCACGCTCGACCTCTTCGTCACCGCGCTGGCCGAGCGCGGCGGCCTGCCCGACGGGCTCGTGCTGACGCTGCCCAAGGTGACCACGGTCGCCCAGGTCGAGGCGATGGCCGCACTCGCCGGCGCGCTCGAGCGGGCGCACGGCCTGCCCGAGGGCCGGATCCGCTTCGAGGTGCAGGTCGAGACGCCGCAGCTGGTGCTCGGCGCCGACGGCCGTTCGCCCGTTGCGCAGCTGCCGCTCGCCGCCCCGGGCCGCATCAGCGGGCTGCACTACGGCACCTACGACTACAGCGCCTCGCTGCAGATCGCGGCCGGCCACCAGTCGATGGAGCACCCGGTCGCCGACCTCGCCAAGGGCGTCATGCAGCTCGCGGTCGCGGGCACCGGGATCCGCCTGTCCGACGGGTCGACGAACGTGCTGCCGATCGGCGAGCGCAGCGAGGAGGCCTGGGCGCTGCACGCCCGGCTCGTGCGGCGCTCGCTCGAGCGCGGCTACTACCAGGGCTGGGACCTGCACGCCCACCAGCTGCCGACCCGGTACCTCGCGAGCTACGCCTTCTTCCGCGAGGGCTACGCGGCCGCCGCGGCGCGCCTGCGGGCCTACCTCGAGCGCACGCCGGGCGCCGTGCTCGACGAGCCGGCCACGGCGCGCGCCCTCGCCGACTTCGTGCTGCGCGGCGTCGAGTGCGGCGCGGTCTCGGTCGACGAGGTCGCCGCCGACATCGGCATCGACCGCCGCGGCCTGACCGTGCTCGCGCACCCGCGCCTCGCCGCCCGCTGAGCCCCACCCACCACCGAGGAGCCTCCATGAGCTACTACACCCCCAAGGGCGGGCTGCCGCCGCAGACCGAGCTGCTCGCCGACCGCGCGGTCGTGAAGCTCGCGTACACCTTCATCCCGAAGGGCGTGCTGCGCGACATCGTCACCTCGAGCCTGCCCGGCTTCACGGGCACCCGCGCGTGGATCATCGCGCGGCCGACCCCGAGCTCGGCGACGACGTTCTCGCAGCTCATCGTCGAGATCGCGCCCGGCGGCGGGGCCGCGAGGCCCGAGGTCGAGGCCGGCGTCGAGGGCGTGCTGTTCGTCACGACGGGCGCGCTGACCCTCACGCTCGAGGGCGAGCGGCACGTGCTCGAGGAGGGCGGCTACGCCTTCATCGCGCCGGGCGCCGAGTGGTCGCTGGCGAACGAGGGCGACGAGCTCACGAGCTTCCACTGGATCCGGAAGGCCTACGAGTACCTCGACGGCGTGCCGGCGCCGGCCTCCTTCGTCACCCGCGACCAGGACATCGAGCCGGTCGCGATGCCCGACACCGACGGCGTGTGGGCGACGACCCGCTTCTCGGACGCGAACGACCTCGCGCACGACATGCAGGTCAACATCGTCACCTTCCAGCCCGGCGGGTCGATCCCGTTCGCCGAGACCCACGTCATGGAGCACGGCCTGTTCGTGCTGCAGGGCAAGGCGGTCTACCGGCTCAACGACGACTGGGTCGAGTGCGAGGCCGGCGACTACATGCTGCTGCGCGCGTTCTGCCCGCAGGCGTGCTACGCGGGCGGCCCCGAGCCGTTCCGCTACCTGCTCTACAAGGACATGAACCGGCAGATCCGCCTCACCTGAGCGGGCCGCACCGATCCTTGCTCCCAGCTCCCCGCCGGGCCGTCCCACCGGACACCGCCAGGCAGGGGCGTACGAAGCGCCCGGCGTCGAAGACTCCCTTCGCCGGGCGCTTTCGTCGTCTTCCGGCGCCGACCGCAGGGATGCCTCGGGCCGACCCCGACGCAGGGGTTGACGGACGCCTCATGCTGACCTAGCATTTCACGTAGCAAAAAGTTTCTTCCGAAATACGGAAACTACGAAAGCACCGCTCCCCACCAGCGAAGGAAGTCGAAGATGACGTACACGGTGAACTGCTCGATCCTCCTCACCGAGCTGCCCCTCCTCGAGCGTCCCGCCGCGGCCAAGGCCGCCGGCTTCGACGCCGTCGAGTTCTGGTGGCCCTTCGCCGAGTCGGTGCCCGCCGACCGTGACGTCGACGCCTTCGTCGGCGCGATCCGCGACGCGGGCGTGCAGCTGACCGGTCTCAACTTCAACGCCGGCGACATGCCCGCAGGCGACCGGGGCCTCGTCTCGTGGACCGGCCGCGAGCAGGAGTTCCGCGACAACGTCGCGGTCGTCGCGGGCATCGGCCAGGCGCTCGGCACGAAGGGCTTCAACGCCCTCTACGGCAACCGCCTCGACGGCGTCGAGGCCGCAGCTCAGGACGAGACGGCCGTCGAGAACCTCGCGGCCGCGACCGCCGGCGTCGCCGCCATCGGCGGCACCGTGCTGCTCGAGCCGGTGTCGGGCGCTCCGCGCTACCCGCTGCTGAAGGCCGCCGACGCCCTCGCGGTCATCGAGCAGGTGCACGCGACGGGCAACGAGAACATCAAGCTCCTCGCCGACTTCTACCACCTCGCCGTCAACGGCGACGACGTGGCCGCCGTCATCGAGGCGCACGCCGGCGGGTTCGGTCACATCCAGATCGCCGACGACCCGGGCCGCGGCGCCCCCGGCACGGGCACCCTGCCCCTCGAGGCGTGGATCGCCCGCAGCCGCGCGCTCGGCTACGAGGGCCCGATCGGCCTCGAGTACAAGGCCCCGATCGACGAGGCCTTCGGCTGGCTCGCCGGCGCCGAGGCATCCGCAAGCGCCTGACCGATGCAGGCCGCGACCGCCTGACCCGGCCGGCCGCCCGCACACCCAGACAGACCAGCACGACGCACCACGAAGGACCTCCTCATGACCAAGATCGCGATCATCGGCCTCGGCATCATGGGCCTGCCCATGGCCAAGAACCTCGTCACGGCCGGCCACGACGTCACCGGCTTCAACCGCAGCCAGGCTCCCATCGACGCGCTCGTCGACGCCGGCGGCCGCGGCGCCTCGAGCATCGCCGAGGCCGTGAAGGACGCCGAGGTCGTCATCACCATGGTTCCCGACTCGCCCGACGTCGCCGGCGTCGTGCGCGGCGACGACGGCGTCTTCGCCAACGCCAAGCCGGGCGCGCTCTGGATCGACAACTCCTCGATCCGCCCCGACGTGGCCAAGGAGCTCGCCGAGGAGGCCGTCGCGGCCGGCTTCGGCGCGGTCGACGCCCCCGTCTCGGGCGGCGAGCAGGGCGCCATCGACGGCGTGCTCTCGATCATGGTCGGCGGCAGCGAGGCCGACTTCCAGCGGGCGCTGCCCGTGCTCGAGGGCATCGGCAGGACGATCGTGCACGTCGGCCCCGCGGGCGCCGGCCAGACGGTGAAGGCCGCCAACCAGCTCATCGTCGCCGTCAACATCCAGGCGCTCGCCGAGGCGGTCGTCTTCCTCGAAGCCTTCGGCGTCGACACCGACGCCGCACTGAAGGTCCTCGGCGGCGGCCTCGCCGGCTCCAAGGTCCTCGACCAGAAGGGGCAGAAGATGCTGAACCGCGACTTCGCCCCCGGATTCCGCCTCGCGCTCCACAACAAGGACCTGGGCATCGTCACCGCCGCCGCGCGCCAGGCCGGCATCACCGTCCCGCTCGGCTCGGCCGTCGCCCAGCTGGTCACCTCGCTCGTCGCCCGGGGCGACGGCGGCCTCGACCACTCGGGCCTGTTCAAGCTCACCACCGAGCTCGCCGGCCGCGAGTAGCGGCTCTCCCGGCACCTGCCGGAGCACGACACGGATGCCGCGGCACGGCGCCGGGGCATCCACCCACGTTCTTCACCATTCTCCGAAGGAGCACTCCCATGACTCGCATGCGCGCCGTCGACGCCATCGTGCAGATCCTGATCAAGGAGGGCGCCACCGAGGCCTTCGGCCTGCCCGGTGCCGCGATCAACCCCCTCTACTCCGCGATGCGCCAGAACGGCGGCATCCGGCACACCCTCGCCCGGCACGTCGAGGGCGCCTCGCACATGGCCGACGGCTACAGCCGCACCGGCGACGGCCGCATCGGCGTGTGCATCGGCACCTCGGGGCCCGCGGGCACCGACATGATCACCGGCCTCTACGCCGCGATCGCCGACTCCATCCCGATGCTGTGCATCACCGGCCAGGCGCCGGTCGCGAAGCTCGACAAGGAGGACTTCCAGGCCGTCGACATCGCCTCGATCGCGAAGCCGGTCACGAAGTTCGCGAAGACCGTGCTCGAGGGCGCGCAGGTTCCCGGCGTCTTCCAGACCGCGTTCCAGGTCATGCGACAGGGCCGCCCCGGCCCCGTGCTGATCGACCTGCCCTTCGACGTGCAGATGACCGAGATCGAGTTCGACATCGACACCTACGAGCCGCTGCCGGTGGCCAAGCCCGTCGCGACGCGGGCGCAGGCCGAGAAGGTGCTCGACCTGCTGGTCGCCTCGAAGCACCCGGCGATCATCGCGGGCGGCGGCATCGTGAACTCGGGTGCCTCGGCGAAGCTCGTCGAGCTCGCCGAGACCCTCGGGGTGCCCGTGTTCCCGACCCTCATGGGGTGGGGCGCGATCGCCGACGACCACCCGCTCGCGGCGGGCCTCGTCGGCATCCAGACCTCGCAGCGCTACGGCAACGCGAGCTTCCTCGAGAGCGACTTCGTGCTGGGCATCGGCAACCGCTGGGCCAACCGCCACACCGGCGGCCTCGACACCTACCGGGCCGGCCGCACCTTCGTGCACGTCGACATCGAGCCCACCCAGATCGGCCGGGTCTTCGCACCGGACTACGGCGTGGTCTCCGACGCGGGCGCGTTCATCGACGCCCTGCTCGAGGCGGCGCGCGACCGCGTGGCGACCCTGCCCGACTACTTCGCCTGGGCAGAGGAGTGCCGAGGCCGCAAGGCGACGCTGCAGCGGAAGACCAACTTCGACGACGTGCCCATGAAGCCGCACCGCGTCTACCAGGAGATGCTCTCGGCCTTCGGCCACGACACCACCTACGTGACGACGATCGGCCTCTCGCAGATCGCCGGGGCGCAGCTGCTGCACGTGTACGAGCCGCGCCAGTGGATCAACGCGGGCCAGGCGGGCCCCCTCGGCTGGACGCTGCCCGCCGCCCTCGGCGTGGTGCGCGGCAAGCCCGACGAGAAGGTCGTGGCGCTCTCGGGCGACTACGACTTCCAGTTCATGATCGAGGAGCTCGCCGTGGGCGCGCAGCACCAGCTGCCGTACGTCCACGTCGTGGTGAACAACAGCTACCTGGGCCTCATCCGCCAGTCGCAGCGCGGCTTCGAGATGGACTACGAGGTCTCGCTCGCGTTCGACAACGTCAACACGCCGTTCGACCCCGACAGCGTCGCGACCGGCTACGGCGTCGACCACGTCAAGGTGGCCGAGGGGCTCGGCTGCAAGGCGATCCGCGTCGAGCGCCCCGAGGACCTGGCGGCGGGCTTCGCCGAGGCCGAGCGCCTCCGCGACGAGTTCCGGGTGCCGGTCGTCGTCGAGGTCATCCTCGAGCGCGTCACCAACATCGCGATGGGCGCCGACCTCGACACGATGACCGAGTTCGAGGACCTCGCCACCACGCCCGCAGACGCGCCCGAGGCCGTCTACGCCCTGCTCGACTGAGCCGCTCGTCGACTCACTCGCGCCGCAGCCGCAGACACGGAAGACTGAGACC
>JBDIAF010000111.1:0-5879 GCA_039812245.1 Agromyces sp.
GTGGGCGCCCCGTCGAATCGGTATCCGTTCTTGCCGTACTGGAAGCGGAGGTCGACGAGCTCGGCGAGGGCGCTCACCGGCAGGTAGGCCCGGCGGTCCTGGATGCGCACGTCCGCCGGGTCGATCGCGATCGGCGCGGAGTAGGCGCGCGGGTCGCCGTCGACCACCCAGACCTCGGCGCTGCCGCCCTCGGCCTGCACGTACCGGAGGTCGTCGGCGAACGCCGAGTCGCCGGTCACGCGGAATCCGACGGAGCCGTCGAGCGGCGCGTCGAACCCGAAGGCGGTCACCTCGCCGAAGGCGTCCGCCGTCACCTCGGTCGAGCTCGGTGCCGTGCCGTCCAGCAGCTGGGCGGTGACGGCGCCGACCGGCGCATCGGTGGCGTCGCTGTAGTGCACGACGAGGCCCGGCGGCGTCGCGGCACCGGCCGCCGGGGCGTCCACGAGGAGGGCGAGTGCGAGGGAACTGACTGCGACGACGGAGAGTCGTCTCAAGGTCTTCACGTTGAAGCTCCATTGCGTTCTGAAACGGGAATCGGGTCGGCGGGTACGCCGCATCCGCGCTCGGCTGCGGGGCTCGGGATGGGAGCGGCGGAACGCGCGGCCGAGGCGTTGATGGAAAAAAGTATCAGAAGCGGAGAGATTGGTGAAGTATTTTTTCAGCGCTGCCAGGGAGGTCAGCCGTCGAGGCGGTGGGCCTGGACCGCCTCGTACGTGAGCCGCAGCAGTTCGCCGGCGCGATCGATCTCGCCCTGGAGTAGGCGCACGACCAGGAAGTCGACGATGGCCATCTGCGCCAGCCGACTCGACATCGCGCCCGTGCGATAGCGCGATTCCCGAGCGCTCGTCACGAGCAGTCGGTCGGCGACCTCGGCGATCGGCGAGTCGGGGTAGTTCGTGATCGCGACCGTGATCGCACCCCGGCCGCGGGCGAGCGCGAGCATCTGGTTGGGCTCGAGGGTCTGGCCCGAGTGCGAGATGCCGATCGCGACGCTGGCGGGCCCGGTGAGCGCGAACGAGGTGAGTGCGAGGTGCGCATCGGTCCAGCAGAAGCTCGGGATGCCGATGCGGTGCAGCTTCAGCTGCAGGTCCTGCGCGGTGAGGCCGCTCGAGCCGGCGCCGAAGATGTCGATGCGCGGCGCCGAGCGCAGCGCCGCCACGACCGCGTCCAGTGCCTCGAGATCGATGCCGCGCGCGGTCTCCTCGATCGCGCGCGCCTCCTGGTACGCCACCTTCGTCACGACGTCGAGCGCCGAGTCGCTCGCGTCGATCTCGGCGTCGTCGACGCGGAACAGCTCGCGCGCGGCCTGCTCGCGGCTGTTCGCCGCGGCGATCGCGATGCGGAACTCCTTGTAGCCGGCGTATCCGACGGCGCGGCAGAACCGCGCGACCGAGGCGGGCGAGGTGCCCGCGAGCTCCGCCAGGCGGGTGATGGTGGATTCGACGACGACGGCCGGCCGCTCGAGGATGAGCTCCGCGATGTGGTGCTCGGATTTCGACAGCGAGGGCATCCGCTGGCGGAGGGCGACGAACACGTCGGTCATGAGGTGCCTCCCAGTGCGTCGATGGCGCCGATGCTGCGCGCCGGCCGTCGAAGCCTGCGTCGATCGCAGTGCAGAGGCCTGGAGTCGAATACTACCGAGCGCGTGCGCGGCAGCCCGGGCATGCCGCGTCCGGATTCGCCGGGCGTGCGAAGCGGCGCGTTCATCGTGCCGCGGCCTCGGCGACGCGGGCGCGCAGCGAGTGGATCGCCTCGCTCTCGCGCGAGGGGTGCACCCGGTTCACGAGCAGCACGAGCGAGCGTCGGCCGCCCGGCTCGGTCGCGAACGCCGTGCCCGTGAATCCCGTGTGCCCCGCGGTCGACGGGCCGAGTCCGCGCATCCAGCCCTCGTCGAGCCTGAGGCCGAGGGACTGGCCGTAGCCGGGGTCGCTTCCGAGCCGTGTCGGGTTCGTGAGCGCCGCGACGACGGCGGGGGCGAGTGCGGAGCGGCCGTCGAGTTCGCCGCCGGTGCGGATCGCCTCGGCGAAGCGCAGGAGGTCGGCGGCGGTGCCGAAGAGGCCGGCGTTGCCGGTGGCTCCGCCGAGCGCGGCCGAGGTCTCGTCGTGCACCTCGCCGTGTACGAGCCCGCGCTCGGGCTGCCACTCGGTCGCGGCGATGCGCGCGCGTTCGGCCGGGTCGGGTCGGAAGCCCGTGTCGTGCATGGCGAGCGGTTCGAGCACTCGGCGGCGCACGACCGCCTCGAGCGAGTCGCCCGCGAGGGCCTCGGCCGCGAAGCCCGCCCAGATGTACCCCACGCAGGAGTAGCGGTGCTCCAGCCCGGGCCGGGCCGACGGTCGCGCGCCCGCGCGGAACCGGGCGGCGTCCGGATCCGGCGCGCGATCGAGCCACTCGGGTGCGAAGCCCGCGGTGTGCGAGAGCAGGTGGGCGACCGTGAGGTCGGCGTGCGCGGCCGAGGCGAACTCCGGCAGCAGCTCGGCGAGCGGCAGCGTTGCGTCGAGCCCGCGCGCGTCGAGCTCGGCGAGCAGCGCGGCGGCGACGATCGGCTTCGTCACCGAGGCCAGGTCGAATCGCGTGGCGGCCGAGGCGGGCGTGCCGGGTTCGGCCGACGGGATGCCCGGGGCATCCCATCGCCGTGTGACGCCGGTGTGGTGCTCGAGCACCGCGGTGCCGTCGGCGACCACGATGACGGAGGCGGCGGAGCCGACCTCCTGCCCGAGTGCGGCATCGACGATGCCCGGAATCGCAACGTGTTCGAAACTCATCTGAAAAAAATACCCGCCAGACTTTCCAAACGCGACACTTTTGTACATACTGATTCGGAACCACCCGCCGACGTGAAGGATCCAGCCGAGCCGATGAGCACTCCAGACCTCCTGCTCGATCGCCGCAATGACGGCGACCGGCCGCTCTCGCCGACCGAGGAGCGACTCGAGGCTTCGGCCGAGCTCGACGCCAAGTCGAGCCTCGACGTGCTCCGACTCCTGAACGACGAAGACCGCGTCGCGGTCGACGCGGTCGCCGCCGTGCTGCCGCAGGTCGCCGAGCTCGTCGACATCGCGGCCGATCGGTTCCGTCGCGGCGGCACCGTCCACTACTTCGGCGCGGGCACCTCGGGTCGGCTCGGCGTGCTCGACGCGGCCGAGCTCCTGCCCACGTTCAACCTCGAGGCCGGGCGCGTCGTCGCGCACATCGCCGGGGGCCACGCCGCCCTCGTCAACGCGGTCGAGGACGCCGAGGACTCCGAGGCCGAGGGCCGCGCCGCCGCTGCCGGCGTGGGGCCCGACGACGTCGCCATCGGCCTCGCCGCGAGCGGCAACACCCCCTACGTCGGCGGGGCGCTCGCCGCCGCACGCGAGGCGGGCGCTCGCACCGCCCTGGTCTCCAGCAACCCGCACGCCGCGCTCGCTCCGCTCGCTGACCTCGACATCGTGCTCGCGACCGGCGCCGAGGTGCTGACCGGGTCCACCCGCCTGAAGGCCGCGACCGCCGAGAAGCTCGTGCTGAACGGCTTCTCGACCGCGCTGATGGTCGCCGTCGGCCGCACGTGGTCGAATCTCATGGTCGACGTCGTGGCGACCAACGACAAGCTCCGCCTGCGCACGGTGCGCATCCTGGAAGAGGCGACCGGCCTCGACCACGCCGCCGCGGTCGAACTCCTCGGCGCGGCGGGCGGAGAGTTGAAGACCGCGATCGTCTCGGCCAACGGCGGCCTCTCCGTCGAAGCGGCGCGGCTCCTGCTCGCCGACCACGGCGGCGCCGTCCGGGCTGCGCTCGCCGCGGCATCCCACTGACCCGCACCCCCGACCTGCACCATCCCCGCCCTGCACCACACACAACGAAGGAGAATCACGATGAGGCGACGTATCCTCACGACCGCGGCGCTGCTGACCGGCGCCGCCCTCGCGCTCAGCGCCTGCGCGCCGAGCGCGTCGAGCGGCGACGACCAGGCTACCGGCGAAGCGGTCACCCTGAAGGTCTGGTCCTGGCGCACCGAAGACGTCGACGCCTACAACAAGATCTTCGACGTGTTCGAGGAGGAGCACCCGGGCATCACCGTCGAGTTCGAAGCGTTCCAGAACACCGAGTACAACCAGATCCTCACCACCGGTCTCGCCGGCAGCGACGGCCCCGACGTGCCGATGGTGCGCGCTTACGGTCAGCTGCAGCCGAACATCGAGGCCGGCCAGCTCGTGCCGATCGACGGCGACGTCGAGGGCCTCGACAAGATCGCCCCGAGCGTCATCGCCGGCGCCAAGGGCAAGGCCGACGGCAAGACCTACGCCGTGCCGCTCGCCACGCAGACGCTGCAGATGTTCTACAACAAGCAGATCTTCGAAGAGCAGGGCCTCGAGGTGCCGACCACCTGGGACGAGTTCATCGAGGTGCAGGAGAAGCTGCTCGCCGCCGGCATCACGCCGATGGCGCTCGGTGCGAAGGACGACTGGATCCTGCCGATCTTCGCCGACATCGTCGGCAGCGCCCGCTACGGCGGCTCGGAGTTCGAGCAGAAGGTGCTGACGGGCGAGACCGACTTCAACGACCCCGACTACGTCGCCTCGCTCGGCATCATCACCGATCTGCAGAAGTACCTCACCCCCGACGTCGTGGGCGTGAGCTACACCGACAGCCAGATCCAGTTCACCTCGGGTCAGGCCGCGCAGTTCCCGGGCGGATCGTTCGAGATCGCGACCTTCCGCAACCAGGCGCCCGACCTCGAGTTCGGCTCGTACCAGGTGCCGGTGCCCGACGGCGCCGTCCTCGACGCCCCGGTCTCGCCGGCATACGCCGACGGCAACTTCGCCATCAACGCGAAGTCGAAGCACCAGGACGAAGCCATCGAGCTGCTCAACTGGCTCGCCACGCCCGAATTCGGCCAGCTCGTCGCCGACGAGCTGAACCAGTTCTCGGCGATCCCCGGCGTGAAGTACGAGGATGCCGTGATGAAGGAAGCATGGGCGAACTACGAGGACGGCCAGGCGCCGTACCTCCTGCTCGTCGACTTCCGCTACGGCGAGCCGCTCGGCACCGCCGTGCTCGGCGCCGAGGTGCAGAAGATGTTCCTGGGCCAGACCGACGCGGCCGGCGCCGCGGCGGCCCTGCAGACCGGCGTCTCGCAGTGGTTCACGCCGAGCGAGTAGCGCCCGGCCGAACCCGCCACCCCCACCGATAGCGAGGAACGAAGACCATGTCCGCCAGCACCACTCTGAAGGCGCCCCGACGCCGCGGGAACACGGGCATCGCCCTGACCCGTCGGGCGGGCATGGTCTTCGTCCTCCCCGCACTCATCCTCTTCGGCGTCTTCATCGCCTACCCGCTGCTCACCGCGCTCAGCTACTCGTTCTTCGGCTGGACCGGCATCGTGCGGGGCGGCTTCGTGGGCCTCGAGAACTACACGACGCTGTTCACCAAGCTGCCCTACAGCGAGGACATCCCGAACGCCTTCGTGCACAACATCCTGCTGTTCGTCGGCGCGATGCTCTTCCAGAACACGGTGGGCCTCGGGCTCGCCACCCTGCTGCACCGCATCACGCGGTTCAAGCGCTTCTTCCAGACGATGTACACCCTGCCGTACCTCGTCTCGCCCCTCGTCATCGGCTACCTCTGGTCGCTCATGCTCTCGCCGCTCTTCGGCCCGGTGAACGCGGTGCTCCGCACGATCGGCCTCGGCGAGCTGGCCCAGCCCTGGCTCGGCAACCCGCAGACCGCGATCTGGGTGGTGGTGTTCGTCACGGCCTGGCAGTGGATCGGCTTCCCCGTGCTGCTCTACGGCGCCGCCCTCGGCGGCATCCCGGAGGAGATCGACGAGGCGGCCTCGCTCGACGGCGCCAACGCCTGGCAGCGCTTCCGCTCGATCACGCTGCCGATGCTGGTGCCCGCCA
>JBDIAF010000112.1:0-5858 GCA_039812245.1 Agromyces sp.
TCGATCCGCGGGGCGACGACGGCGCTCGTGCGTCGCTCGCGCCTGGCCAGCGCGATCCGCAAGGGGCTGCCCGGCGCCCCGACGCTCGGCGGCACCGATGTCATGGAGGTGCGGGCCCGCCTGCAGGCGGTCATCCGATTCGCCTGAGCCAGCACCGTCGCATCGGGAGCGCAGAGCGGTCGCGTAGGGTCGAAGCATGCCCGTGACGACCGACGCGTCCATCGACCCCGCCGCCTACCTCGACGACTTCGCCGCCTTCGTGCAGGCGTCGCCGAGCTCGTACCACGCCGCCGAAGAGGTGGCGCGCCGCCTCGTCGAGGCCGGCTTCGAGCGGCTCGACGAGCGGGAGGCGTGGCCCGCGGCGCCCGGGCGCCGCGTCGTCGTGCGCGACGGCGCGGTCATCGCGTGGGCGCACCCCGCCGGCGCCGCGGCGACGACCCCGGTGCGGGTGCTGGGCGCCCACACCGACTCGCCCTCGTTCAAGCTCAAGCCGAGCCCCTCGACGGCATCGGCTGGACTGCTGCAGGCGGGCGTCGAGATCTACGGCGGCCCGCTGCTGAACTCCTGGCTCGACCGCGAGCTCGAGCTCGCCGGCCGGCTCGTCACGCGCGACGGGCGCACGCACCTCGCCCGCACCGGGCCGATGCTCCGCATCCCCCAGCTCGCGATCCACCTCGATCGCGAGCAGAACAAGGCGCTCACGCTCGACAAGCAGCGGCACCTGCAGCCGATCTGGGGAGCCGGCGACGAGGGCGAGGTGCTCGAGGTGCTCGCCGCTGCCGCCGGCGTCGAATCCCGCGACATCGCGGGCTACGACGTGCTGGCGGCCGACACCGCCGCCCCGCAGCGCTTCGGCCGCGACGGCGCGTTCTTCGCCTCGGGCCGCATGGACAACCTGAGCTCGGTGTACGCGGGCCTCGTCGCGCTGCTCGCGGCGCCGGCCGACGCCCGGCACTTCAGCGTGCTCGCCGCGTTCGACCACGAGGAGCTCGGCTCGGAGTCGCGATCGGGCGCCGCGGGGCCGTTCCTCGAGGACGTGCTCGCGCGGCTCGGCGATGCCGTGCACGCGAGCGACGCCGACCGCCGGCGGGCGGCCGCCGACTCGTGGTTGCTCTCCTCCGACGCCGGCCACGGCGTGCACCCGAACTACCCCGAGCGGCACGACCCGGTGAACCGGCCGGTGCTCGGCGGCGGCCCGCTGCTGAAGCTCAACGCCAACCAGCGCTACGCGAGCGACGCGCTCGGCAGCGCCATGTGGCGCTCGGCCTGCGAGCGGGCCGGCGTGCGGACCCAGCCCTTCGTGTCGAACAACACCGTGCCCTGCGGCTCGACGATCGGCCCGATCTCGGCGACCCGGCTCGGCATCCGCACGGTCGACGTCGGCGTGCCCCTGCTCTCGATGCACTCGGCCCGCGAGCTCGCGCACGTCGACGACCTCGTCGCGCTCGGAGCCGCGATCACCGCGTTCTTCGGCGACGACTGAGGTCCAGCCCGGCCGGCCGGGCGCGACCCGACTGGCCGGCCGGGCGCGACCCGACCGGCCTCACCCATGCGATCGATCTTGGCCGGATCTCGCGCCCCGGAGTCCGGATCTCACCGGGTGCCGGCGCCGCCGCCCTGCCATGCTCGGAGCATGACCGCAGCCGACCTCGCCACGCCGCCCCTCGCCGCACCGAGCAGCACGATCTTCGCGCACGTCGCAGAGCAGGCCGCTGCCGTCGCGCACTTCAGCGCGCGCCTCGCGTTCGAGACCGACGTGTCCGACGTGGCGGCAGGGCTGCGCGACGAGCCCGGCGCCTTCGTCGTGGTCGACACGCGCAGCGCGGAGTCGTGGGCGCAGGGCCACGTGCCCGGCGCCGTGCACCTGCCGACCCGGCGCATCGCCGCCGAGGCATCCGAGCTGATCGCCCCCGGCGCACCCGTGGTGGTCTACTGCTGGGGGCCCGGCTGCAACGGCGCGCAGCGCGCCGCGCTCGAGTTCGCCCGGCTCGGCCACCCCGTCAAGGAGATGATCGGCGGCTTCGAGTACTGGGTGCGCGAGGGCTTCGCCTACCAGCGCGCCGAGGGCCTCGAGCAGCGCCCGATCGACGCCCTCACCAACGTCGCCGCCGACGGGCTCGGCGGCGAGGCGGCCGGTGCGGCCGCCATCACCTGCGCCTGCTGAGGCGCACGACGTCGGATGCCTCGGGAACGGGACGCCCGGGGCATCCGCCGTCCGCGGCCGCCCGGCGTCAGCCGAGCGGGCTCGCGGGGAGGCTCCGCCGGCGCGCCGTCAGCACTCGATGACGTTGACGGCGAGGCCGCCCTCGCTGGTCTCCTTGTACTTCGTCATCATGTCGAGGCCCGTCTGCCGCATGGTCTCGATGACCGTGTCGAGCGAGACGAGGTGCGTGCCGTCGCCGTGCAGCGCGAGGCGGGCGGCCGACACCGCCGTCGAGGCGGCGATGGCGTTGCGCTCGATGCAGGGGACCTGCACGAGTCCCGCGACGGGGTCGCAGGTGAGGCCCAGGTGGTGCTCCATGGCGATCTCGGCGGCGTTCTCGATCTGCCTCGGCGTGCCGCCGAGCACGGCGCACAGTGCGCCGGCCGCCATGGCGCAGGCCGAGCCGACCTCGGCCTGGCAGCCGCCCTCGGCGCCGGAGATCGACGCGTTCTTCTTCACGAGGCTCGCGATGGCCGAGGCGGTGAGCAGGAACCGCCGGATGCCGGCCTGGTCGGCACCGGGCACGAAGCGCAGGTAGTAGTGCGCGACGGCCGGCAGGATGCCCGCTGCGCCATTGGTCGGCGCGGTGACGACCCGGCCGAACGAGGCGTTCTCCTCGTTGACGGCGAGGGCGAAGGCGTGCAGCCACTCGGTCGAGGTGTCGCGGTGCTGCGCGGCCTCGAGCTCTTCGCGGTCGTAGGCCTCGAGCCGGCGGCGCACCTCGGGCGCGCGGCGCTTCACGCCGAGGCCGCCGGGCAGCGTGCCCTCGGTCTCGAGGCCGTGCGCGACGCACTCGGCCATCGCCGCCCAGATGGCGTCGAGGCCCTCGTCGATGCCTGCCTCGCCGTGCACCGCGACCTCGTTGTGGCGTGCGATGTCGCAGAACGAGACGCCGTGCTCGTCGCAGAGGGCGAGCAGCTCGGCCGCGTTCGAGTAGGGCAGCGGATGCCGCAGCGCCTCCGCCTCGGTGACGGGGTCGCCGTCGCGGCGGATGAAGCCGCCGCCGACCGAGTAGTACGTCTCCTCGGCGATCGGCAGGGCGCCGGAGGCATCCCAGGCGCGCAGCGTGAGCGCGTTGGGGTGACCGGGCAGGCGGGTGCGCGGCTCGAGCGAGATGTCGGCGGGCTTCAGCACGATCGGGTGGATGCCCCCGAGCCGGAGCTCGCTGCCTTCGGGGTCGAGCCGCTGCCAGGCGCCGCGCACCTCGTCGGGATCGCAGTCGTGCGGCCGCAGCCCGGCGAGGCCCGCGACGACGGCGTCGGGGGTGCCGTGCCCGAGCCCGGTCGCGCCGAGCGAGCCGTAGAGGGAGCAGTCGACGCGGACCACCCGGTCGAGCACACCGTCGCTCGCGAGCCGCTCGACGAAGGCGGTCGCCGCCCGCATGGGGCCGACGGTGTGCGAACTCGAGGGCCCGATGCCGATCGAGAAGAGATCGAGGGCTGAGACGAACGCTGTCACCCTTCAAGGCTACGCGCGCGTCTGCGCAGGGATGCCGCTTCCGGGCGAAGAATCGTGCGCCGATCACCGGCACGACGCACGAGAGCGCAAGCTCCTGCGGCGCACGGCGCACGTCGGCCGCAGCGAGGCTCGCCCGCCGCGATCGCACGCCGACGGCGCCATGACAGCGCCGCGACAGCGGCCCGGAAGCAGCGCAGCGGAGCATGGGCCGCATGGAACACACGACACACTCCGCCCGGGGGGACTGGGCGATCGAGGCCGACGGCCTCGTCAAGGAATTCGGCCGGAACCGCGCCGTCGACGGCGTCGACCTGCGCGTCGCCACCGGGTCGGTGTACGGCGTGCTCGGCCCCAACGGCGCGGGCAAGACGACCACCATCTCGATGCTCGCCACCCTGCTGCGACCGGATGCCGGCTCGGCCAGGATCTTCGGCCACGATGTCCAGCGCGAGGCGCAGATCGTTCGTCAGCTCATCGGCGTCACCGGACAGTACGCCTCGGTCGACGAGACGCTCTCGGCGACCGAGAACCTCGTGCTCTTCTCGCGCCTGCTCGGCCTCGGCCGCCGCGACGCGCGGCGAAAGGCCGGCGAGCTGCTCGAGGAGTTCGGCCTCGCCGAGGCGGCGAAGCGCCCGCTCAAGCAGTTCTCGGGCGGCATGCGCCGGCGCCTCGACCTCGCGGCGAGCCTCATCGCGCAGCCCCCGCTCATCTTCCTCGACGAGCCGACCACCGGCCTCGACCCGCGCACCCGCGCGCAGATGTGGGAGACCATCCGACGGCTCGTCTCGACCGGCTCGACGGTGCTGCTCACGACCCAGTACCTCGACGAGGCCGACCAGCTCGCCGACCGCATCGCCGTGATCGACCGCGGACACGTCGTCGCCGAGGGGACGGGGGACGAGCTCAAGGCCTCGGTCGGCGAGTCGAGCCTGCAGCTGCGGCTCGTCGAACCTCGCGACCTCGGCGACGCGCAGGCGGCGATCGAGCGGGTGCTCGGCGTGCACGCCACCGCGAGCCCCGAGGCCGCCCGCCTCACCGCACCCATGCAGGATGCCGATCTCGTGGCCGAACTCCTCGTCGCCTTCCGCGACGCGGGCATCCACCTCGCCGAGCTCAGCGTGCAGAAGCCGACCCTCGACGAGGTCTTCCTCACCCTCACCGGCCACACCGCCGAGCCGGACACGGCCGACGACGAGGCATCCAGCACCGGACTCGAACTCGAACTCGAAGGGAGCCGCGCATGACCGCCGCGACCATCGTGCCGGGCGCCGCCCGCACGCTCAAGAACCACGTGAGCCTCGGCCAGACCGTGCGCAACTCGTTCAGCATGGCCTGGCGAGGGCTGCTGAAGATCAAGCGCACGCCCGAGCAGCTCGTCGACGTGACCGTGCAGCCCATCCTGTTCACGGTCATGTTCACCTACATCTTCGGCGGTGCGATCGCCGGGGACGCGATGAACTACCTGCCCTTCCTGCTGCCGGGCATCCTCGTGCAGACCGTCATCACGACCTCGGTCGTCACGGGGGTGCAGCTGCGCGAGGACATGGACAAGGGCGTGTTCGACCGCTTCCGCTCGCTGCCGATCGCGCGGGTCGCGCCACTGGCCGGCGCGCTGCTCGCCGACACCGTTCGCTACGGCATCGCGACCGTGCTCACCTTCGTCGCCGGCTACCTCATGGGCTACCGGCCCGAGGCGGGGCTCGGCGGCGTGCTCGCGGCCGGGCTCGTGGTCGTCGTCGCGGCCTGGTCGCTGAGCTGGATCTTCGCCTTCTTCGGGGTGATCGCGCGCTCGGCCGGCTCGGTGCAGGGCATCTCGTTCCTGATCCTGTTCCCGCTGACGTTCCTCTCGAACGCGTTCGTGCAGGCCGACACCATGCCCGACTGGCTGCAGTGGTTCGTGAACATCAACCCGGTGTCGCATCTCGTGACGGCCGCCCGCGGCCTCACCACCGGAGCCGACGTCACGGGAGACCTGCTGGCCACCCTGCTCGGCGCGGCCGTGGTCGTCGCGGTCTTCGCGCCGCTCACGGTGCGGGCCTACATGCGCAGGGCCTAGCTCCGCGGCCCCGCGGGCACGGGCGCTGCGATCAGTCGCAGCGCCCGTTCGGCGCGCTCGGTCTGCGTCAGCGCCGCGGCCGCCGCGCGTGCGCGCTCGAGCGCGCCGGCGCCCGCGATCCGCTCGGCTGCAGCGAGGTGC
>JBDIAF010000113.1:0-5830 GCA_039812245.1 Agromyces sp.
GCTCCGCCACCGAGCCGATGGTCGCGCGCGGCGACGGCACCGACGGCCCGGCGCCCGGGGGCGCCTTCGTCGCGCCGATGCTGCTGCGATTCGCGGATGCCTCGAGCCCCGCCCTGCACGAGGTCGAGGCCTTCGGCCCGGTGTCGTCGATCGTCGGCTACCGCACGCTCGACGAGGCCGCCGCGCTCGTGGCTCGCGGGGGCGGGTCGCTCGTGACCAGCGTGGCGACGCACGACCCCGAGGTCGCCGTGGCGCTCGCGGCGGGCATCGCCGCGTACAACGGCCGGGTGCTCTTCCTCGACCGCGACGACGCGCGGACCTCGACCGGGCACGGCTCGCCGCTGCCGAACCTCGTGCACGGCGGCCCGGGGCGGGCCGGCGGCGGCGAGGAGCTCGGGGGCATCCGCGCGGTGCTGCACCACATGCAGCGCACCGCGGTGCAGGGCTCGCCCGAGATGCTCACCGCCCTCACGGGCGTCTGGCACGCGGGGGCATCCGCCCGCCCCTACGAGGCGAGCGGCGAGCCCCACCCCTTCCGCAAGTCGCTCGCCGAGCTGCGCATCGGCGACCAGGTCGTGTCGGCGCCGCGCTCCGTGACCCTCGAGGACATCGAGACCTTCGCGAACTTCACCGGCGACACCTTCTACGCCCACATGGACGAGGAGGCCGCAGCGGCGAACCCGTTCTTCCCCGGGCGGGTGGCGCACGGGTACCTCCTGGTCTCCTGGGCGGCGGGCCTGTTCGTCGACCCCGAGCCCGGCCCGGTGCTCGCCAACTCCGGCCTCGAGAACCTGCGCTTCGTGACGCCCGTGTCGCCCGGCGACGAGATCCGCGTGGAGCTCACCGCGAAGCAGATCTCGCCGCGCGAGACCGACGAGTACGGCGAGGTGCGCTGGGACGCGGTGCTGAAGAACCAGCGCGACGAGCTCGTGGCGAGCTATGACGTGCTCACGCTCGTCGCGAAGGAGCGCCGGCCCGCGTAGCCGGGCGCCCTCTCGGGCGGGCCCCGCGGCGTCAGGCGGGCCCCGCGGCGTCGATGGGGGACATCGCGAGCGGACGCGGGGGACAAAGTGGACGGATTCTCGGGAACCGCGTCATGATCCGTCGGCACCGCCCTCTCTCAGGTGGCGGCGATGACGGCCGCCCGTCCTGACCCGAGAGGACGTCCGGTCCGCGCCCGAACGCGTACCGGCGCTCGTACTGCGGGCGTGCCGCGGCACGCCCGCACGGGCGCGTGCTCCGCGCGCGCCGCTTCAGCGCACCTTCCCCACGGGTCGCCGTGCGGTCCTCCCCGACCGCAGGGTGGGACGCACCCGACGGAAGGAATGCAGTCTTGTCGAGCGTCGTGCTCGCGGCCGGCCCGGGCCGCCATCACGGAATGAGAGCGGCCGTCGCGGCCGTGCTCGCCCTCCTCCTCGCCCTGGTCGCGAACGTGTTCGTGGCGGTGCCCGCTGCGAACGCCGCGCCGGGCACGCCGATCTCCATCGACGACGTGCGCTTCGCCACGTCGGAGATCCCCGACGGCAGCCGCCAGGAGCTCACCGTCGACTGGAGCGTGCCCGGCCAGGCATCCAACCCGGTCGCGGTCGTCGTGGATCTGCCCGACGGCCTCCGCGGCTTCGCCGACCGGTTCCCGATGCTCGACCCCGACGGCGTGCCCGCGGGTGAGTGCGTCGTCGACGCCGAGCAGATCGCCTGCACCGTCGACCCCGCCTACATCGACGGCCACGAGCTCGAGATGCGCGGATCCTTCACGTTCCTCGCCGACGTCTGGCTCGAGAACCTCGAGACCGTCGAGCACGTGTTCGACTTCGGCACCGTGCAGACGCCGGTGACCGTCGACCCGAACCCCGACCGCTGCACCGAGAACTGCGAGTGGGGCGGCTGGGGCGCGTGGAAGAGCGGCTCGTACCAGAACCTCGAGGACACCATCAGCTGGTGGGTCGGCGTGCCCAGCGGCCCCGACGGCATCCCGGCCGGCCAGCGCATCACGGTCGAGGACGCGCTCGACCCCGCCGTCTTCGAGCTCGTCGGCGAGCCCCGCGTGCTGGAGGCCCGCTCGCTCGCCTACGACTCGCTCGGCCGCCAGTCGCCGCAGTTCGCCTGGAAGCCGGTTTCGGAGTACACCGTCTCGGACGACGGCCTGCGCGTCGAGTTCACCTCGGTCGCCGGGTTCGGCGACGCCGCACCCGAAGGCCAGCAGGGCATCACCGGCTCGGTCTACGAGGTCGTCTGGACCGTGAAGGTGCTCGACCTCGGCAAGGCCAAGACGTACACGAACGTCGCGAACTGGGAGATCGAGGGCGAGCGGAGCGGCAGCACGACCGGCACCGCGACCCGCTACTCGGGCAGCGGCACCGTCGTGGGCACGAACTTCGGCAAGTTCCGGCTCACGAAGGAGCTCACCGGCGACACCTCGCTCGCGCCCGCCTTCACCGTGCACTACACGAGCGAGCTCGACGGCGTGGTCACCGAGCAGAAGCCGATCACGATCCACGCGGGCGAGTCGTTCCTGAGCGACGAGCTGTTCCGCGGCACCACGGTCACGCTCGACGAGCTGAAGCCTGCCGAGCCCGCGAACGTCGACTGGGCCGACCCGGTCTTCGTGCTGCCCGACGGCACCCGCACCGACCGCCTCGAGCTGACCTTCGACGGCACGCAGGGCAAGCTCGGCCAGATCACCGAGATCCGCCTCGAGAACGGCGCGACCCTGCAGCGCGCCTCGCTCGCTGCCGCGAAGACCCTCGTGAACCCCGACGGGATGCGGATCCCCGACGGCACGAGCTTCACGCTGAACTACCGCTGGGCCGCGAACGCCGAGCTCGGCATCCCCGCCGGCGGTGGCGCCGTGCAGCTGCCGGTCGACGGCAGTCGCGTCGAGATCCCCGGCCTGCCCGTCGGCGCCGTCGTGGACTTCACCGAGTCGGCGCCCGCTGCCGTGCCGGGTGCCAGCTGGCAGCAGCCCGTCATCGATCCGGCCCGGGTCGCCGTGGGGGCCGACTCGGCCGACGTGCAGGTGCGGGTGACGAACACGCTCACCCGCGACCTCGGCTCCTTCGAGATCCTGAAGCGCCTCGGCGGCGCGGGCTCCGGCCTCGTCGACGACCCGACCTTCACCGTGCAGTGGTCGTACCCCGCCGACCCGGAGCGGGGCGTCTACGACGCCGACAGCGGCACGGTCGAGGTGACGGCCGGCGGCGCGCCCGTCGCCGTCGAAGGACTGCCCGCGGGAGCCGTCGTCACCCTCGAGGAGGTGCTCGAGCCGGTCGAGGGCGGCACCTGGCAGGAGCCCGTCTTCAGCCAGAAGACGTTCACGGTCGTGAAGGGCACCCGCATCTCGGTCGACCTCGACAACGAGATCGCCCTGAACACCGGGCAGTTCTCCGTCGTGAAGCGACTCGAGGGCACCGGCGCCGGCCTCGTGCCCGCGACCGACGCCTTCACCGTCCGCTACGAGTACGCCGAGGGCGTCGGCTTCGCCGCCGGCTCGGGCGAGCTCGTCGTGCACGCCGACGGGCGGGCCGTCGCGAGCGGCCCGCTGCCCTACGGCGCCGTGCTGCGGCTCACCGAGCTCGAGCCCGCCCCCGTCGTGGGCGCCACCTGGGCCGAGGGGTACGTCTTCTCGCCCGACACCGTGACGATCGGGGACGGCACGACCGTCGAGGTGAGCCTCACGAACACCATCACCCGCGACGTCGGCTCGATCGAGCTGCGCAAGCGGGTCGAGGGCACCGGCGCGCACCTCGTCGACGCCGATCGCGAGTATCGCTTCACGTACGAGTACCCGGCCGGCGCCGCCTGGGAGGCGGTCGGTCCGACCGAGCTCGTCGTGCCGGGCGACGGCAGCGCCGTCGCGATCGACGACCTCCCGGCCGGGGCGGTCGTGACGATCCGGGAGCTCGAGCCCGAGGCGGTCGAGGGCGGCACGTGGGGCGCGCCGCGCTTCTCGGAGTCGAACGTCGTGACCGTCGGCAAGGACGCCTCGACCGAGGTCCTCGTCGTGAACCCGCTCGAGCTGAACGACGGCGCGTTCGCCGTTCGCAAGCAGGTGGCCGGCACGGGCGCAGCTCTGCTGCCGCGCGGGGCGGAGTTCACCGTGCGCTACAGCTACCCGGCCGGTGAGGGCTTCGAGGGCGGATCCGGCATGCTGACCGTGACCGACGGGGGCGTCGCGACGAGCGACCCCATCCCGTACGGGGCTCGGGTGACCCTCAGCGAGGTGACCCCGGCGGCGGTCGACGGCGCCGAGTGGACGGGCGCTCGGTTCAGCACCGACACGATCGTGATCGGCGACGGCACCGTGCCCGAGATCGTGCTGACGAACACGCTCGAGCGCACCGGCCACGGCCTCGCCTCGACCGGCGTCGACGGCGTCGGAGCCGGGCTGATCGGCGGGGGCGTCGCCCTGCTGGCCGGGCTCGCGCTGCTCGCCGCAGGCATCCTGCGTCGTCGTCGCACCGTGTAGCGACTGGATCGGATCGGGACCGGGATCGCCCGGCGTCGGCGGACGTCGGGCGATCCCGGCGCGCCCGCGCGGCTCGAACCTTCGGACGATGCGGCGCCGGGGCATCCGAGGCCACACTGTGCGTGATCGGCCGCTCGGGCGCGATCGGAAGGGGAATCCATGAACCGGCTCTTCGCCGCCGCCGTCGTCTACCTCGTGCTCGGGCTCGGCTCCGGCCTGTTCTACCGCGAGTTCACGAAGGCGAACGACTTCGTCGAGGGCTCGAGCACCCAGCTCTCGGTGGTGCACACCCACCTGCTGATGCTGGGCTTCTTCGCGATGCTCATCTTCCTCGCGCTCGAGAAGGTGTTCTCGATGAGCGCGGGCCCGCTGTTCACGTGGTTCTTCTGGGTCTACAACGCGGGCGTGCTGCTGACCGCCGCGATGATGACCTGGCACGGCTCGCTGACGGTGCTCGGCCAGGAGTCGAACGCCGCGATCGCCGGCATCGCCGGGCTCGGCCACATCATCGTCACCGCCGGGCTCGTGCTGCTGATGCTGGCACTCCGCCGGGCGATCACGGCGTCCACGCGATCTGAGGCGGTCGCGGCGCAACGATAGGGCGATGTGCGGATGCCTCGCGCCCACCTCAGGGCGAAGGCTGGGTGTCGACCGAGAGGAGTCGACATGTACATCTCCGAGCGCAGCTTCCCGCACCTCGTCGCCGCCGAGGACGCCCGCATCGCCGAGGAGCTCGAGCGACGTCGCCTCGCCGGGGAGCGACTCGGCGATGGGGCGCCGACGGGCCGGCGTGCTCGCCGCCTCGCCCACCGCCCGGACCGCAGGGCCGAGCGCGGTCGCTCAGCCGAGCAGCTCTTCGACCCGGCTGCCGCTCGGCACGCGTAGCCCGTCGAGCGCGATCGCGACGACGTCGTCGGCGAGCCGATCGGCGTTCTCCCGCCCGCCCGGCCGGTACCACTCGACGATCGAGTTGATCATGCCGAAGGCGAGGCGCGACACGACGCTCGCGTCGATGTCGCTGCGCAGCGAGCCCTCGGCCTGGGCCTCGGCGACGATCGCGGTGACCCGCTTGTCGAAGTCGCGCCGGCGGGCGAGCGCGCGCCGCTCGACCTCGGTGTTGCCGCGCACGCGCAGCAGCAGCGTGACCGACGGCAGCTGCTCGACGAGCACGTGCACCGCCCCCCGAAGCACCCGGTCGAGCCGATCGGCGGCGCGGCCGCCGGGGGCTCCTTCGGCGAGCTCGGGGCGGGCGTCGTCGACGACCGCTTCGAGCCCCCCGAGCGCGGCGTCGAGCGCCTGCTCGAGGATCTCGTCCTTCGAGGCGAAGTGGTGGTAGATCGCCGACTTCGACAGGCCGAGGCGCTC
>JBDIAF010000114.1:0-5705 GCA_039812245.1 Agromyces sp.
CAGGCGCTGAGCGCGGCGAAGGTCGCCGCTTCGAGCGCGCCGGCGAGCGCGCGGCAGACCTCGGCCGACGCCCCGTGCAGCCGCTCCCCCAGGAACTCCGCCAGCTGGGCGGTCCACACCCGGTTGGCCGCGGCCGCGGTCGCCGCGAGCTCGGGCTCGGCGGCGATGAGGCGGAACCACGCCACCGCACTGCGCCGCACGTGCCGATCGTGCGAGATCGAGGCGACGACGACCCGCCTGACCGCGGCGGACGGCGTCGCGTCCGGCGCGGTCGCCGCGATCGCGTCGGCGAGGCGTGCGTTCGCCGACTCGACCTCGGCCCAGGCGATGCGGTCGCGGGTGCCGAAGTGCCGCATCAGCGTGCGCACGCTCACCCCGGTGGCCTCGGCGAGTTCCTTCCAGCCCGTGTCGGCGTAGCCGCGCTCCGACCAGAGGGCGAACGCCGCCTCGGCGACCGCATCGACGTCGACGACGCTCGGCCGACCGCGCCCGCGCCGAGGCGGCGTCGCCTCCGTCGAAGCATCCACAGCCGCCTCCATGTTTTTTGTCGTAGTGTGTCACACATAGGACTTCACCGTTGGGAAGGAACGATCATGACACGCACCTGCGTCGTGACGGGCTCGGCCTCGGGAATCGGCGCAGCCACGAAGCGCGCGCTCGACGCCCAAGGGGCACGCGTGATCGGTGTCGACCTGCGCGACGCCGACGTCGAAGCCGACCTGTCGACCGACGAGGGCCGCGCCGCCGCCGTGGCCGCCGTGCTCGAGCAGTCGGGCGGCGTCGTCGACGCCGTCATCGCCTGCGCCGGCATCTCGGCGCCCGCACCGATCACGATGGCGGTCAACTTCTTCGGCGTGACCTCGGTGCTCGAAGGCCTGCTGCCTGCCCTCCGGGCCTCGTCCGCGCCGCGCGCCGCAGTCGTCTCGTCGATGGCCTCGCTGCAGCCGAACTCGCCCGAGCTGGTCGACGCCGCCCTCGCCGGCGACGAGCCGGCCGCCCTCGCCGCCGCAGCGCAGCTGGCCGAGCAGGGCCCGGAGGTCGGATACCTCGTGTACCCCTCGTCGAAGCGCGCGCTCTCGCGCTGGGTGCGGCGCGAGTCGATCTCCGAGGCCTGGGCCGGCGCGGGCATCCCGTTGAACGCGGTCGCCCCCGGCACCGTGATCACCCCGATGACCGCCGGCCTGCTCGACAACCCCGAGGGCCTCGCGATGGTCGACGCGGCGGTCCCGATGCCACTGAACTACCACCAGCCCGCCGAGTCGATCGCGAACCTGCTGGTCTGGCTCACGAGCGAGCAGAACACGCACATGGCCGGCCAGACGATCTACTGCGACGGCGGCGCCGACGCGACGCTGCGCGGCGACGACGTCTGGTCGTGGAACGACCCGAAGCCGACCGCCTGAGCGCCTCGCAGGCCCGCACGACACGGAACACGGCGAAGGCCGGATGCCTCGAGGCATCCGGCCTTCGCCGTGCGTGCGCTCGGTCGTGCGCGGGCGCGATCAGGCCTTCGCGAGCCCGTAGATCGGGCTCCGCTCCTGCTCGGCCTCGTGGTCGGGGCCGAGCGGGATGCCGGTGCGGTCGCGCAGCAGCAGCGTGGCGATGAGGCCGATCACGGTCATGCCGGCGAGGTACCAGGTGACCGAGACGGTCGAACCGGTCGCCTGCACGAGGGCCGAGGCGATCGTCGGCGCGAAGGCGCCGCCGACGATGGCGCCGATCGCGTACGAGATCGAGACGCCCGAGAAGCGGATCGAGGCGGGGAACAGCTCGGAGTAGAGCGCCGCCTGCGGGCCGTAGGTGAAGCCGAGGCCGATCGTCAGGATCGCGAGGCCCGCGAACAGCAGCCAGATCGACCCGGTGTTGACGAGCGGGAAGAGCGTGAACACGCCGACGAGCTGCATGATCCAGCCCGCGATGTAGGTCGTGCGCCGGCCGATGCGGTCGCTCAGCCAGCCGGCGAACCACGTCGAGAGCAGCCAGGTCACGGCCGAGCCGGCGACGGCCCAGAGCACGGGGCCGCGCTCGAGGGCGATCGGCCCCTCGGGGGCGGTCGCGTAGTTCTGGATGTAGCCGCCCGTGGTCATGTAGCCGACGGCGTTGTTGCCGGCGAAGACGAGCGCGGCCACGATGACGAGCAGCAGGTGCCTGCGGAACAGCTGGACGATGGGCATCCGCGTCTGCTCCTTGCGCTCGGCGATCTCGACGAACACCGGGCTCTCCTCGACGCTGCGGCGCACGTAGTAGCCGATGAGGATGAGCACCACGCTGAGCAGGAACGGCACGCGCCAGCCCCACACGAGGAAGGCGTCGCCCGGGGCGATCACGGCCATGAGCGCCATCGTGCCCGAGGCGAGCAGCAGGCCGAGCGGCACGCCGATCTGCGGCGAGGCGCCGAACAGCCCGCGCTTCTGCTTCGGGGCGTGCTCGACGGCCATGAGCACCGCACCGCCCCACTCGCCGCCGGCCGAGATGCCCTGCAGCACGCGCAGCAGGATCAGCAGGATGGGCGCGGCGACGCCGATGACGGCGTAGGTCGGCAGCAGGCCGACGAGCGCGGTCGCGACGCCCATCAGGATCAGGGTGAGCATGAGCACCAGCCGACGGCCGTACTTGTCGCCGAAGTGGCCCGCGAGGAACGCGCCGAGCGGGCGGAAGAGGAAGCTGATGCCGACGGTGAGGAACGACAGGATGGTCGCCATGCCGGGGCCGGCCGGGGCGAAGAAGAGCTCCCCGAAGACGAGCCCCGCCGCGGCCGCGTAGATGAAGAAGTCGTACCACTCGACGGTGGTGCCGACGACGGTGGCGAAGACCACGCGCCTTCGATCGGTGGCCTGGGCGATCGTGCCCGTCGGGGTGAACCCGGGCTGTTCGGATGCGCTCATCGCATGACTCCTTCGTCTGATCAGGGCCCGGCGACCCGACCGCCGGGGAATCGTCGCGACGGGGGATCCGCGGCGATCTGCGGCTAATCATATATGATTTCAGATTTCATCGCGAGCGGCCATCGCGAGCGCCGGCGGCGAGCGCCGATCGCGAGCTACGGTGGCGACGACGAAGGGCCGGATGCCCCGAGGCATCCGGCCCTTCGTCGAGCGCGCGCTAGGTGTGGCGCTTGGAGGTCACCGCGCGCTGCAGCAGCACGAACACCAGCAGGATGCCGCCGGTGATGATGGTCGTCATCTCGGGCGGGATGCCGCCGTCGCGGGTGATCAGCACGTTCATGAGGCCGAGCACCAGCGCCCCGACCACCGAGCCGAGCACGTAGCCGTAGCCGCCGGTCAGCAGGGTGCCGCCGATGACGATCGCGGCGATCGCGTCGAGCTCCCAGCCGATGCCGGTGATGTTCTGCGCGATGCCGAGGCGCGAGGTGTACACCACCGCGGCCACGCCCGAGAGCGTGCCGCTGATGACGTACACCAGCACCTTGGTGCGCGGCACCGCGAGGCCCATGAGGGCCGACGAGCTCTCGGAGCCGCCGATCGCGTACACCGTGCGGCCGGTGCGGGTGCGGTGCAGCACGAAGAACGCGACGAGCACGACGACGAGCGCGATGATCACGCCCGGGGTGACGACCACGTCGTTGACCTTCTCGCCGTCGATCACCTTGAACTGCTCGCCGAGCCAGCGGATCGGCGAGTCCTCGGCGAGGCGCTCGGGCTGGGTGCTGAGCAACGAGGCGAGCCCGCGGCCGAGGAACATCATCGCGAGCGTCGCGATGAAGGGCTGCACGTTGAAGTACTGGATCAGGATGCCGCTCGCGACGCCGAACACCGTGCCGATGAGGATCATCACCAGGATCACGACCCAGGGGTTCCAACCGGCGTTCGCGAGCATCACGCCGGCGACGCTCGAGAGGGCGATGACCGATCCCACCGAGAGGTCGATGCCGCCCGTGAGGATCACGAAGGTCATCGCCACGGCGAGGATGATCAGGTGCGCGTTGTTGATCAGCAGGTTCGACAGGGTGTTGTACTGCACGATGCGCCCGTAGGCGATCTCGCCGTAGACCACCATGGCGATGAAGATGACGATCGCGGCCACGGTGGGCAGCACCGAGGGGTTCGACGCGACGACCCGCTTCACGCGGCTCGTGAACCTCGACGACGCGGATGCCTGTGCGGGCGCGTCGACGCGGGGGCTCTGCACGGCGGTCATGCCGTCACCTCCTGCTTCTGCTGGACCTCGACCGGACCGGCCTGGGCCGGAGCCTGCGGCGGCTTCCTGCGTTGGACGAACCAGCTGCGCACCCGGTCGGACTGCAGCAGGCAGAGGACGACGATCACGATCGCCTTGAACGCCGGCGTCGCCGAGGACGAGATGCCGAGGAAGACGACGGTCTTGTCGAGCGTGGCGATGAGCAGGGCGCCGACGACCGCTCCCCCGATCGAGAACTTCCCGCCCGAGAGCGAGGTGCCGCCGATGACGACCGCGAGGATCGCATCGAGCTCCATCTGGTACCCGGTGCGCGAGACGTCCACCGTCATCACCGTGCCGACCGACATGATGCCCGCGATGCCCGCGAGCACGCCGCTCAGGATGTAGACCGTGAGCAGCAGGCCGCTCGGCTTGATGCCCGCCATGCGGCTCGCCTTGGGGTTGATGCCGATCGCCTCGATCATGAGGCCGAGTGCGCTGCGACGCACCACGAGGCCGACGACGACGACGACCGCGATCGCGATCAGGAAGACCACCGGGAGGCCCACGAGGAAGCCGTTCGCGATCCACCGGAACGGGTCGTTGGTGGCCGAGGTGTTCTGCCCCTCGGTGATCACCTTCGCGATGCCGCGGCCGGCCAGCATCATGATGAGCGTGCTGATGAAGGGCTGCAGGCCGACGTAGGCGACCAGCACGCCGTTCACCGCGCCGAGCAGGGCGCTCACGACGAGGGCGAGGCCGATGGCCGCGAGGGCGACGCCGAGCGAGCCCGACTGACCCGCGTCCTTCATGAACACCATCGAGACGGCGCCCGAGACGGCCATCACCGAGCCGACCGAGAGGTCGATGCCGCCGGTGGCGATGACGAGCGACATGCCGACCGCGATCATGAGGATCGGTGCGGAGGCCCGCACGATGTCGATGACGTTGCCCACGAGGTTGCCGTTCACGGGGTTCACCGTGATGGCGAGGTAGTTCGGGTCCTTCAGGACGTTGAGGGCGAGGAGCGCGACGATCGCGACCAGCCCCCAGAAGAACGGCTTGCGGACGAGCTCGCGCAACCGGGACGTTCGAGCAGCGGTGCTCATGATTCCTCCTCCGCCGACGCGAGCGCATGCGCGTGCATGTCGCCGCTCGGGTGCAGACCTTCTTCGGCATCGATGATGCCATCGGCGGCGGCCGCCTCGACACCATGCGCGGCGATGACGTCGACGACCTGCTGCGCCGTGACGCCCGGGCCGTTCACGATCTCGCCGATCTTCTGGTGATCCTTGAGCACCACGATGCGCTCGCTGAGGCGCACGACCTCCTCGAGCTCCGACGAGATGAACACCACGGAGACGCCGTCCTCGGCGAGCTGCGCGACCGCCTCCTGGATCTCGGCCTTGGCGCCCACGTCGATGCCGCGCGTGGGCTCGTCGAGGATCAGCAGCTCGGGCTTCGTCGCGAGCCAACGGCCGAGCAGCACCTTCTGCTGGTTGCCGCCCGAGAGGTTCTTGATGAGCCGGTTCGGGTCGGCCGGCTTCACGTTCAGGGCCGCGATGTAA
>JBDIAF010000115.1:0-5695 GCA_039812245.1 Agromyces sp.
GCCTCGGGCCAGGCCTCGTGCAGGTCCCACGCCGTCATCATCGGCGTGCACATGTCGTAGCGGCCCTGCACGATCACCGCCGGGATGCCTCGCAGCCGCTCGGCGTCGCGGATCAGCTGCCCCTCCTCCCACCAGCCGCCGTGGCGGAAGTAGTGGTTCTCGATGCGCGCGAACGCCGTCGCGTGCTCGGGCTCGGTGAACCTCGTGATCGTGTCGGCCTGGGGCAGCAGGGTGATGGTCGACGCCTCCCAGCGCGACCAGGCGATCGCGGCGGGCACGTGCACCGCCGGGTCTGGGTCGGCGAGGAGGCGCCCGTACGCCTCGATGAGGTGGGCCCGGTCGGCGAGGGGCACCGGGGCGAGGTACTCCTGCCAGAGGTCGGGGAAGATCGCCGAGGCGCCGCCCTCGTAGAACCAGTCGAGCTCGGCGCGGCGCAGGGTGAAGATGCCGCGCAGCACGAGCTCGGTCACCCGCTCGGGATGGGTCTGCGCATAGGCGAGCGCCAGCGCGCTGCCCCACGAGCCGCCGAAGACCTGCCAGCGCTCGATGCCGAGGTGCGTGCGAAGCCGTTCGATGTCGGCGACGAGGTGCCAGGTCGTGTTGTTCGCGAGGTCCGCTCGGGGTTCGGAGGCGTGCGGGATCGAGAGCCCGCAGCCGCGCTGGTCGAACAGCACGATGCGGTACTTCGCGGGATCGAACAGGCGCCGGTGCGCGGGCGAGGTGCCGCCGCCGGGGCCGCCGTGCAGGAAGACGACGGGCTTGCCCGCGCGATTGCCCGACACCTCCCAGTAGATGTGCTGCCCGTCGCCGACGTCGAGCATGCCGGTCTCGAGGGGCTCGATCTCTGGGTACAACTCGCGCATGCGTCAACGGTAGCCACGCGCGGATGCCTCGCCCGAGCGCCGCGCCGGAACGCGCGGGCCGCCCCCGTGCCGCCCCCGTGCCGCTTCCGGGCCGCTCGCGAGCACTCGTGGACGGCGCGGGCAGCGCGGGGGCGGCATCGCGACGTAGGCTCGAGCCATGGCAGCGAAGAAGCCGGTCACCGTCACGCTCACCGGAGCGGGCGGCCAGATCGGGTACGCCCTCCTGTTCCGCATCGCCGCAGGCGACATGCTGGGGCCCGACACGCCCGTGCGGCTTCGGCTGCTCGAGATCCCCCAGGGCCTTCGGGCCGCCGAGGGCGCCGCCCTCGAGCTGCAGGACGCGGCGTTCCCGCTGCTGCGCCACGTGGAGGTCACCGACGACGCACGCGTCGGCTTCGAGGGTGCGAACATCGCCCTGCTCGTGGGCGCCCGGCCGCGCACCGCCGGCATGGAGCGCGCGGAGCTGCTGCAGGCCAACGGGGGCATCTTCGGCCCGCAGGGCGCGGCGATCAACGCCGTCGCCGCCGACGACGTCAGGGTCGTCGTCGTGGGCAACCCGGCGAACACGAACGCCCTGATCGCGGCCTCGCACGCCGCCGACGTGCCCGCCGACCGCTTCACCGCGCTCACCCGGCTCGACCACAACCGGGCGCTCGGCCAGCTCGCCGTGGCCGCGGACTCCCCCGTCGGCGAACTCCGCGGCGTGACGATCTGGGGCAATCACTCGGCCTCGCAGTTCCCCGACCTCGCGCACGCGACCGCATCGGGCGATCGCGTGCCCGCCCTGCTCGCCGCGCGCATGGGGGCAGAGGGCTACCGCGAGTGGCTCGTGCACGAGTTCATCCCCCGCGTCGCGAAGCGCGGCGCCGAGATCATCGAGGTCCGCGGCTCCTCCTCGGTCGCCTCGGCGGCGTCGGCGACGATCGACCACGTCCGCGACTGGGTGTCGGGCACGCCCGACGGGTGGACGAGCGCGGCCGTCGCCTCCGACGGCTCGTACGGCGTGCCCGAGGGGCTCGTCTCCTCGTTCCCGGTCGAATCCGTCGACGGAGCCTGGCGCATCGTCCAGGGCCTCGAGCTCGACGCCTTCGCGCGGCACCGCATCGACGCCTCCGTCGCCGAGCTCGCCGACGAGCGCGAGCAGGTGCGGGCGCTCGGCCTCGTGCCGTAGCTGCGGCGCGAGGCGACGTCCGCGACGGCGCATAGGCTGGTGGCATGGCCGACCGCACCCCGATGACCCCTGCCCGCCGCACCCAGCTCATCGTCGGCGTGATCGTGGGCCTCATCGTGGGCGTGGGCATCAGCCTCTGGACCGGCTTCTGGCTGTGGCTGCCCGCCGGCCTCCTCGTGGGCCTCGCCGCCGGCGCGATCATGCGCCCGCCGAGCGAGTAGTCGGGCCGCGGCCCCGCTCAGCCGCGCCGTTCGGCCAGGAAGGCCGCCACCGCCGCGGCGATCTCGTCGCGCACCTCGGCGTCGTCGAGGGTCGACTCGCCGTCGCCCGGCTGCGCGCCGTAGTCGCCGAAGTCGGCGTGGTTCGCGCCCTCGAGCTCGACGAAGGCGGCATCGGCGGGCAGCAGCCCCGACGCGGCGTCGACCTTCGCGGGCGTGGAGAGCCCGTCGTTCGACCCCGAGACGCTGAGCGCGGCGAGGCCCGAGCCCGAGAGGTCGTTCGCGCAGTACGAGCCGAACAGCATGACGCCCGCGAGCTCGGGCCGGCCCGGGGCATCCGGCTCGCCCGCCAGCTGGCACGCGCGCACCCCGCCGAGCGAATGGCCGCCGACCCACCACGCGTCGACCTCGGGCGCGAGCTCCGTGAAGGTCGCGAGCGGGCGGGTGTCGAAGAAGGCCAGATTGAGGGTCGGGTGCGTGATCACGATGGTGAGCCCGGATGCCTCGGCGACTGCCGAGAGCTTCGACAGGTAGGCGTAGGGGTCGACCTTCGCACCGGGGACGAACACGAGCCCCTCGCCCGCGCCGCCGCCCGCCGGTTCGATGACGATGCCGGCGTCGTGCGAGGTGATCTCGACCGCGTCGTCGGTCCACGCGGCGAGCGCGGGCCCCCGCTCGCCCTGCATGACCGTGTGCGCGTAGGCGAGGAAGAGCACGGCGAGCAGGGCGACGACCGCGATCGCGGCGACGACGGTGCCGGTGAGGATGCGAAGGGGGCGCGGCATGGCATCCAGTCTGCCCTGCCGCGCCCCGCGCCGGATGCCCGCCGCTATCGCTTCTTCGGCTTCGCCTTCGCCTTCAGCGCCTTCTCGTCGACGGGGAGCGTGCCGGCCTTGCGCTGGGCCTCGAACCAGGCGCGAGCCTCGTCCTGGCGCTCCTGCTCGATGCCCGTCGCGATCGTCGCCCGCAGGTGCGCGGGCTCGAAGCCGAACGCGTCGACGAGGTCCTGCGCGTACGGGCGCAGGCGCTCGATCAGCCGGTCGATGTAGGCGGTCACGGCCTGCGCGCGCTGCGGCGAGAGGCGGCCGTTGACGAGGTACCAGGCGAGGTGCTTCTCGACGAGCCCGAGGCCGAACAGGTCGCGCACCCAGGTGAGCACCCGCTTCGTGCCCGGGTCGGTCGTCTTGGCGAGCCCGCGCGTGAACGCCTCCCACTGCAGCAGCTCGCCGTGCGCGCGGGCCGCCTCGATGAGCTCGTTCTGGTTGCGGTTGAACGCGGCGGCGGCGTCGGCCTTCGGCAGCTTGCGCGCGTCGCGCAGGCGCCCGGCGATCTCGGCGATCATCGTCTCGACGCGGTCGGTGAGCAGCTCCCGCTGGGTCTCCTCGTCGCGCAGCTCGCTCACCGAGCGAGCGGTCGAGCCGAAGTCGGCGATCGTCTGCGCGAGGCGCCGGAGGCCGGTGCCGTGGTAGGCGCGGTCGGCCGTCTGCGCGACGACGTAGCGCGCCATGGCTCCGGCGTCGGCGTTCTTGAACTGCGCCGAGAAGTCGGTGAGCAGGCGCTTCGCGACGAGCTGGAGCAGCACGTTGTTGTCGCCCTCGAACGTGACGTAGATGTCGAGGTCCTGACGCAGGCCGACGAGGCGGTTCTCGGCGATGAAGCCGGCGCCGCCGCAGGCCTCGCGCGCCTCCTGCAGCGTGTCGAGCGCGTGCCAGGTCGACAGCGGCTTCAGGGCCGCCGCGATGGTCTCGAGGTCCTGGCGGTCGTCGTCGGTGTCGGCCTTGCCGCTGAACACGGCGTCGAACTTCACGAGGAACTCGTCGTGGGCGAAGATCTGCGCGTACGTCGTCGCGAGTCGGGGCAGGAGGCGCCGCTGGTGCCGCTGGTAGTCGAGCAGCACCTCTTCCTCGGTGTCGCTCGAGGCCGTGAACTGACGGCGCTGGTTGCCGTAGGTGATCGCGATCGCGAGGGCCATGGCGCTCGCCTCGGTCGAGGCGCCGTCGAGCGAGACGCGCCCCTGCACGAGCGTGCCGAGCATGGTGAAGAAGCGGCGGCCGGGGCTCTCGATCGGGCTCGAGTAGGTGCCGTCGGGGGCGACGTCGCCGTAGCGGTTCAGCAGGTTCTCGCGCGGGATGCGCACGTTCGTGAAGTGCAGCCGGCCGTTGTCGATGCCGTTCAGGCCGCCCTTCAGGCCGTCGTCCTCGCCGCCGACGCCGGGCAGGAACTCGCCGTCGTCGTCGCGGATCGGCACGTAGAAGCAGTGCACGCCGTGGTTCACGCCCTTGGTGACGAGCTGCGCGAACACGGTCGCGTGCTTGCCGTGGAGCCCCGCGTTGCCGAGGAACTCCTTCCACGCCGCGCGGAACGGCGTGTGGATGACGAACTCCTCGGTGTCGGGGTCGTAGGTCGCCGTGGTCGCGATCGAGGCGACGTCGGAGCCGTGCCCGATCTCGGTCATCGCGAAGGCGCCGGGCACCTCCAGCGACATGATCGCCGGCAGGAGCTTCTCGTGGTGCGGCTTCGTGCCGAGGTGCAGCACCGCAGCACCGAACAGGCCCCACTGCACGCCCGACTTGATCTGCAGGCTCGGGTCGGCGAGCACCAGCTCCTCGAAGCCCGCGATGTTGCCGCCGTGGTCGTCCTGCCCGCCGAGCTCCTTCGGGAACGCCTTGTGCACCGCCCCCATCTCGACGAGAAGCTTCAGCTGCTCGAGCACGCGCTCGCGGTGCTCGGCCATCGGCTGGCCCTCGATGCGCTGCAGCTCGGGCATGGCCGCACGCGTTCGCGCCTCGAGCCGGATGTCGGCCCACGTGCCGAGCAGCTGGCGCCCGAGGGCCGCGACGTCGACGACCGGGGCGCCGCCCGGCTTCGCCGGAGGGCGGCTGGCCTTCGGGGCATCCGCCTTCGCCTCGGCCGGGGTGCCGGTCACGTCGGTGCGCGCTGCAGTGTCAACCATCGTCGGTCTCGCCTTCGCCTGTGCGTTCGTGGGTGTGCTCTCACGCTACGACCGGGGCCCGACGGGCGGAAACGCGGCGTCGACCGGCGACAATCCGGCTCGGCGCCGCCTCGACGAGACCTGTGGGCACCCTACAAATCAGCTCGCTGCCACTGAACGAGAACAGACAAGCGGATGCCTCGTGAGGCATCCGCTCGTCAGTGTCCCGTCGTGGCCGCGATCACTCGCGGAAGAAGGCGCTCGCCCGGCGCGTCCAGAGCAGGGCGATCACGATGAGCGAGATCGCGGCGCCGAAGTACTCGCCGATGGCGTTCGCGGGATAGGCGATCGCGAAGAAGATGCCCACGACGATCGAGAGCACCTCGAGGACGGTCACGACGATGCGCGCCGCGGCGTAGCCGCGCAGCAGCCCGACCGCGATGATGATCTTCGCCGCGCCGATGAGGATGGCCCCGATCGCCGAGGCGATGAGCGTGCTGGATCCGCCGAA
>JBDIAF010000116.1:0-5688 GCA_039812245.1 Agromyces sp.
GTGCGCCGCGCGCGTGTCGGCGGGCGGCCGTAGCCTGCTGCGGTGACGACGAGCTGCGCGGCGACGGGGCCCGACCGGGCGCCCTGTCCCGCCCCGGCCGAAGCCGGGGCGCCCATCGCGCTCTGCACCCGGCACCTGCTGCTGGCGCACGACTGGGTCGAGCGCACGACCGGCGCCCGCGACCTGCTGACGGCGCCGTGCCTCGCCTGCGGCGGGCGAGTCGGCCTGCGGTTCGCCTCGGGCACGATCTGCGAGCGGTGCGGCTGGCGGGCCGGCGACGCTCCCGATCGCGAGCTCGCCGCCCCGGTCGTCGAGGTCGTCTACTACCTGCGCTACGACGACCGCGTCAAGATCGGCACGACCGGGCGCCTGCGGGCCCGGGTCGCCGCGCTGCCGCACGACGAGCTACTGGCGCTCGAGCCCGGCGGCCGACTCGTCGAGCGCAGCAGGCACGAGCGCTTCGCCGCATCGCGAATCACCGGCACCGAGTGGTTCGAGCGCACGCCGGCCCTCGACGCGCACGTCGCCGCGCTCGCGTTGGGCGTCGACGACGTCTGGGCGCAGTACGACGGCTGGCTGGGCGCACGCGCCTCGGCGCTGGCCTGAGCGATGCGCGCAGGCGCGCCCCCGGTGCTACTGTGGTGCACGGTTTCAACGTGGAAACCAGAAGGAGCCCCCGATCCGAATGAGCACGCCGAGCCCGATCGACGCACCCCCGGCACGAGCGGGCTCGGCGCCCCTCGGAGCCCGCACCTGGACGGCGATCCTCGCCGTCGGCCTCGTCGGGCAACTCGCCTGGGTCGTCGAGAACATGTACCTCAACGTGTTCGTCTACGACACGATCTCGACCGACCCCGCCGTCATCGCCTGGATGGTCGCCGCGAGCGCCGTCGCTGCGACCGTCGCAACGCTGCTGGTCGGCGCCTGGTCGGACCGGATCGGCCGACGCCGGGAGTTCATCGCGCTCGGCTACCTTGCCTGGGGCCTCATCACCGCGGCCTTCGGCCTCGTCGGCGGGGCGGGCGGCGCCGGCGCCGAGGCATCCGGAGCCCTGCCCGTCGGCGCGGCCGCCGCGACGGCCGTGATCGCGATCATCGCGCTCGACTGCCTGATGAGCTTCGTCGGATCGGGTGCGAACGACGCGGCCTTCGCGGCGTGGGTCACCGACTCGACCGTGCCGGCGAACCGCGGGCGCGTCGACGGCTGGCTCGCCGTGATGCCGCTCGTCGGCATGCTGCTCGTCTTCGCCCTGCTCGACCCGCTCACGCAGGGCGGGCGCTGGGAGCTGTTCTTCGGCATCGTAGGCGGGCTGACCGCGGCGACCGGTGCGGTGGCCTGGTTCCTGGTGCGCGATCGCGGCGTCGCCCGGCACTCGCACGGCGTGCTGCGCGCCGTCGTCGAGGGCCTGCGCCCCGCGACCGTGCGGCGCGAGCCGGCGCTCTTCGCGACCCTCGCGATCTGGGCGGTGATCGGGGTGAGCTCGCAGGTGTTCCTTCCGTACGTGCTCATCTACCTGCGCTACTCGCTCGAGCTCGACGGCTACGCGATCGTGCTCGGCATCGTGCTGCTGCTCGCCTCGGCGCTGAGCGTCGCAGGCGGCCGCGTGATCGACCGCGTCGGCAAGGCGCGGTTCCTGCCCTACGCGGTCGGCGCGTTCGCGGTGGGCCTCGTCGCGATGGTGTTCGCGCGCGAGCTGCTCGGCCTCATCGCGGCCGCGACCGTGATGATGGCCGGCATGATGAGCTCGATCGCGGCGGTCTCGGCGATGACCCGCGACGCCACCCCGCCCGACCGCGCCGGCGGCGTGCAGGGGGCCCGCATGATCATGGCGGTCATGCTGCCGATGGTGATCGGCCCGGCGATCGGGGCGGCCGTCATCGCCGGCTCGGCGCACGAGTACGTCGAGCTCGGCGTCGCGCACCCGGTGCCGGGGCCCGAGATCTTCGCGGCCGCGGCCGCCGTGCTCGTGGCGGTGCCGCCGCTGCTGGTGCTGCGCCGCCGGGTGGCGCGCGCCGCCAGCACGACGGCGACGGCGACCGACGCGACGACGGACGCGACGGCGACCCGTGCCGGCGAGGCGAGCGAGGAGCGCGCATGAGCCGGCGCACCCCGTGGGCCGACGCGCTCGACCGCGAGCGGCCCCTGCCCGAGTACCCGCGACCCCAGCTCGTGCGCGGGCACTGGCAGAACCTCAACGGCGTCTGGTCGTGCGCCTTCACCTGCGACGAGCACCGCCCCGACGACTGGCACGGCGAGATCGTCGTGCCCTTCTCCCCCGAGGCCGAGCTCTCGGGGGTCGGTCGGCAGCTGCAGCCCGACGAGCATCTCTGGTACCGGCGCAGCGTGCGGGTGCCCGGCGGAGCGGCCGGCGGGCGGCTGCTGCTGCACTTCGGCGCCGTCGACCAGCGCTGCCGGGTGCTCGTCGACGACGAGCCGGTGGGCTCGCACCACGGCGGCTACCTGCCGTTCACGATCGACGTGACCGACGCGCTCGGCGACGGCGGCGAGCACGAGCTCGTCGTCGACGTGGTCGACCCGAGCGACACCTCGTTCCACTCCCGCGGCAAGCAGGCGCTGAAGCGAGGCGGCATCTGGTACACCGCCCAGTCGGGCATCTGGCAGACGGTCTGGCTCGAGCGCGTGCCCGAGCGGTACGTGCGCGAGCTGCGCGTGCGCCCGCTGCTCGACGAGGAGGCGGTCGAGGTCGTCGTCGAGTCATCCGGTTCGCCCGGGGCATCCGGCGCTTCGGAAGCCGCCCGCCCCGCCGAGGCGACCGTCGTCGTCTCCGCCGACGGCCGCGAGGTCGCGCGCGCGACCGGGCCTGCGGGCGCGCCCGTCCGGCTCCCGGTGCCCGAACCGCGTCGCTGGCACCCCGACGACCCCTTCCTCTACGACCTCGAGGTGCGGCTCGGCGACGACCTGGTCACGAGCTACTTCGGCATGCGTTCGGTCGGCATCGGCCCCGACGCCGCCGGGCGGCCGCGGCTGCTGCTGAACGGCGAGCCGATCCTGCACGCGGCGGTGCTCGACCAGGGCTACTGGCCCGACGGTCTCTACACGGCGCCGAGCGATGCGGCGCTCGTGCACGACATCGAGCAGCTGAAGGCGCTCGGCTTCAACACCCTGCGCAAGCACATCAAGATCGAGCCGCTGCGCTGGTACCACCACTGCGACCGGCTGGGCATGCTGGTCTGGCAGGACCTGGTGAACGGCGGGCGCCGCTATCACCCGGGCGTCGTGACCGTGCCGGTCAAGCTGCCGCTGCGCCTCGACGACCGGCGCCACCGCCTGTTCGGCCGGCAGGACGCCGAAGGCCGGGCCGAGTTCGCCGCCGAGCTCGACGAGACGGTGCGCCTGCTCGGCAACGCGCCGAGCGTCGTGGTGTGGGTGCCGTTCAACGAGGGCTGGGGGCAGTTCGACTCGCTCGCGGCGACGGCGCGGCTGCGCGAGCTCGACCCCGACCGCATCGTCGACCACGCAAGCGGCTGGCACGACCAGGGCGGCGGCGACCTGAAGAGCCTGCACGTGTACTTCCGCAGGCTCAGGCCGGGCCGCAGCTGGCGGCGCGAGCGTCGGGCGATCGTCGTGTCCGAGTACGGCGGCTACAGCCTGCGCCTGCCCGGGCACGAGTTCGGCCCGCGCGAGTTCGGCTACCGCCGCTACCGTACGATCGACGAGCTGACCGAGGCGTTCGCCCGGCTGCACCGCGACGAGATCGGCCCGGCGATCGACGCCGGGCTCGGCGGCTACGTCTACACGCAGCTCGCCGACGTCGAGGACGAGCTCAACGGCGTCTTCACCGCGGATCGCACGGTGCTGAAGCTGCGCGCCGAGCGGGTGCGCGCGGTGAACGCCGAGCTCGCGGCGCGCTTCGCCCGCGCCGTCGGTCCCGCCCCTGCGGCGCCCGCCCGCGCCGACCACCCAGATCGAAAGGCCCCGGATGCCTCGCACCATCGCCGAGCGTGAGCTCACCGAGCCCGTCGCCCTGTGCCTGCCCGACGGCAGCCTGAACCCGGCCGCCGTCGGCTGGAGCCGCACCCCGCTGCACGACACCTCGGGCATCGGCGGGCGCCGCTCGTGGGGCCGCAACAAGCGCTGGGAGTACTGGGCCGTGACGACGCCCACGCACCTCATCGCCCTCACCGTCTCGTCGATCGACTACGCGGCGGTGCACGCCGTGCTCGTGCACGACCGGCGCACGGGCGCGACGCTCGACCGCTCGGCGATCGTGCCGTTCGGCGGCGGGGCGACCCTGCCCGCCTCGCTCGGCGACGGCGGCGCGCGGGCGCGCGCGAACGGCATCGAGATCGACGTCGAAGAAGTCGAGGGCGGTACGCTGCTGCGCGCCGAGGTCGACGGCGCCCGCTTCGAGATCCTGGCGCACCTGCCCGCCGGGCACGAGCGGCTCGGGGTCGTGGTGCCGTGGTCGAAGCGGCGGTTCCAGTACACCGTCAAGGACGTCGCCCGGCCCGCGAGCGGCTGGCTCGAACTCGACGGCGAGGGCGCCGAGGCCGGCGAGGGCGGCGGCCCCGTGCGCATCGAGGTGCCGGCCGGCGAGAGCTGGGCCGTGCTCGACCACGGCCGGGGCCGCTGGCCGTACCGCATGGTGTGGAACTGGGGCGCGGCGTCGGGCACGGTCGACGGCCGCACGATCGGCCTGCAGCTCGGCGGCAAGTGGACCGACGGCACCGGCTCGACCGAGAACGCCGTCGTCGTCGACGGGCGGCTGTCGAAGATCGAGGAGGAGCTCGACTGGGAGTACGACGAGCACGACTGGCTGGCGCCCTGGCGCATCCACGGCGCCTCGGCCGAGCTGCGGTTCGAACCCTTCTGGGACCGGGTGAGCGCGACCGAGCTCGTCGTGTTCGGCTCGCACGGGCACCAGTGCTTCGGGCACTACTCGGGCTGGGTGCTGGCCGACGGCGAGCGGGTCGAGGTCGAGGGCCTGCTCGGTTGGGCCGAAGACGTGCGGAACCGCTGGTGAGCACGGCCGAGCCCCGCGGCCGCCGTTCGGCCGGCCCCACCCTGAAGGACGTCGCCGCGATCGCCGGCGTCTCGTACCGCACGGTGTCGAACGTGATCAGCGGCAAGGCCCCCGTGGCCGCCGCGACCAGAACCGCCGTCGAGGCGGCGATCGCCGAGCTCGACTACCGGCCGCAGTCGGCCGCCCGGCAGCTGCGCGCGGGCCGCACGAACCTGCTGACCCTCGCCGTGCCCTTCCTCTCGCTGCCCTACTTCGGCCAGCTCGCGCACGCCGTGTTCGGCGCGGCCGAGCGGGCCGGCTACGACCTCGTCGTCGACGAGACGCACGGCGACCCCGAGCGCGAGCTGCGCGCCGCCGCCGGGTATCGCACCCTGCTGACGGACGGCATCCTGCTCAGCGCCATGTCGATCGGCGACGACGAGATCGCGGCGGCCCGGGGCCGCACCCCCCTGGTGGTCCTCGGCGAGCGGGTGCGCGCCGCCCGCGTCGACCGGGTCGTCGTCGACAGCGTCACGAGCTCGCGCGATGCGACCGCCCACCTCATCGCCTCGGGCCGGCGCACGCTCGGCTTCCTGGGCGCGGTGCCGGATGCCTCGAGCGGCGCCGCGGCCGCCGATCTGCGCCTCGAGGGCTTCCTCACCGCGCTGCAGGCGGCGGGCCTCGCGGCTCGGGCGGGCGACGTGCTCGAGGTGTCGGCGTGGGAT
>JBDIAF010000117.1:0-5686 GCA_039812245.1 Agromyces sp.
CCTCGTCGTTCGAGAGCTGCCAGGCCGAGCGCATCCGCTCGGCGACGGCGCGCAGCGCAGGCTCGCCCGCCTCGGCGAGCTCGGTCATCGCCGCCCGCCGCAGCACGCCGCGCAGTTCCCGACGCTCGGCGGCGCCGGCGCCGGGATCGCGCTCGGGGGCGAGCCAGCGCACGAGCCAGGGCAGCGTGCCGCCCTGGATGAGCAGCGAGCCGACGGCGACGAGGAAGGCGATGAACACGAGCAGGGAGCGGCTCGGCGTGTCGGCAGGCAGCGTCTGCGCGGCGGCGAGCGTGACGACGCCCCGCATGCCGGCCCACACGACGATCGCGCCCTCGCGCCAGCCGAGCTGCTCGTCGAGGTAGTAGTCGATGTCGGCGACCCGTCGGCGGAAGACCGCCCGGAACCGCTCGCGCTGCGCGGGGGTCGGCTCGTGCCGCGCCCGGCGCTCGATGCGACGCGTGTCGCGCTCGACGCGGTGCCGCTCGAGCTCCGGCAGCGTCGCGGTGCCGCCCTTCGCCCGGTCCTCGAGCACCGACTTGATCGTCGCCGCCCTTCGCGCGCGCCGAGCGAGGGCCCCGAACAGCGGGGTCACGTATGCGGCGCGGATCAGCACGGTCGCCGCGAGGGCGATCGCCGCGAGGCCGACGGCGTGCCAGGCGCCCGAGTGCGCCGTCTCGACGTCGTCGACGATCGCGGTGAGCTCGAGCCCCATGACGAGGAACACCGCTCCCTCGAGCACGAGCTCGACGGTGCGCCAGTTCTGCGCGTCCGACAGGCGGTGCTGCGGGCTCAGGAACCGCGCGGCGCCCCGGCCGGTGACGACGCCGGCGACGACCGCGGCCACGAGCCCCGAGGCGCCGAAGTGCTCGGCCGGGATCGACGCGAGGAAGGGCATCGTGAACGAGATGACCGTGTTCACGGTCGGGTTCTGCACGCGGGCGCGGATGCGCAGGTTGAGCCAGCCCACGACGAAGCCGATGATCACGGCGACGACGACCGAGTAGACGAACGTCCAGGCGACGCCCCAGATCGAGACGGCGGCCGCCATGCCGGCGATCGCCGAGCGCAGCAGCACCAGCGCCGAGGCGTCGTTCAGCAGGCTCTCGCCCTCGAGCAGGGCGACGACGCGCGGCGAGACGCCGAGCCGCTTCACGATGGAGGTCGCGACCGCGTCGGTCGGGCTGATGATCGCGCCGAGCGCGATGCCGGCGGGGATGCCGAGGTCGGGGATGAGCCAGGCCAGCAGCAGGCCGAGCAGCACCGAGGTGACGACGACGAGCACGACCGAGAGCCCGCTGATCGTCGAGAAGTCGCGGCGGAACTCCATCGCCGGCATCGACACGGCCGCCGAGTAGAGCAGCGGCGGCAGCACGCCCGCCAGGATCCACTCGGGGTCGACCTCGAACGCGGGCACGGCGGGGAGCAGCCCGACGCCGAGGCCCACGAGCACCAGCAGCAGCGGCGCCGCCACCCCGAGCTTGGGCCCGAACGCGGTCGCCGCGGCGATGGCGAGCAGCGCGAGCACGGCGGCGAGCAGCAGGTCCATGCCGCCATTCTGTCGCGCGCCCGCATCGGTCGAGTAGCTCCCCGCCGGTCGAGTAGCGAAGCGTATCGAGACCAGCCCGCGCGTGGTCTCGATACGGCGCTGGCGCGCCTACTCGACCGACGGTGGGGTGTGCTGGACTGGGCGGGTGGGATACGACGCGAGCTTCCTCGGCATCGAGGTGCCGCTGCCGGATGCCCCGGCGGACGCGGTGCTCCTCGACACGGTGCTCCTCGAGTACGTGCACTTCTCGGTTCGGCTCGATCGCGAGCGGCGGCTCGCCCGGGTCACCGGGGTGAACATCGACGGCGCGCGGCTCGTCGACCTCGAGCGCGGCGGCGAACGCTGGCGGTTCGACGAGCGCATCCCCGCCGAGTGGCAGGCCGGGCCCGCGATCTACGCCGACAACGACCTCGACCGGGGGCACCTCGTGCGCCGGCGCGACCCGGTGTGGGGTGCCCCCGATGCGGTCGGCGCCGCCGAGGCGGGGCGCGCCGAGTCCGACACCTTCCACTACACGAACGCCGCACCGCAGGCCGGGGGCTTCAACCAGTCGAAGGAGCTCTGGCTCGGCCTCGAAGACCACGTGCTCGCCTACGCCGACGCCAACCGGCTGCGCCTCAGCGTGTTCACGGCACCGGTGCTCGCGTCCGACGACCCGCCGTACCGGGGCATCCGGGTGCCGCTGCGCTTCTTCAAGGTCGTCGCGTGGCGCACGGGCGACGCGCTCGCCGCGGCCGGCTTCGTGCTCGACCAGAGCCCGCTCGTCGACACCCGCGAGGCGCGGCCCGGTGCCGCGCCCGGTGTCGGGGGATGGCCCGAGGTGCCCGACCTCGGGCCGTACCGCACCTTCCAGGTGCCGATCGCCGACATCGGCGCGCTGGCCGGGCTCGATCTCGGCCCGCTCGTCGCGGCCGACCGGATGCCCCGCACGGTCGCCGCGGCCGGGTGGCGGCGGCTCGAGGCATCCGAGCAGATCCTGCTCTAGCCGGCGCACCCCTTCGACAGCCCGGCGAAGCGGTGCCAGAGTGGGGGCATGGCCGAGCCGGCGCTGCGAACCGACGTCCTCGTGGTGGGCGCCGGGCCGAGCGGGCTCATGCTCGGCGTGTGCCTGGCCCGCCTCGGCGTCGACGCGATCGTCGTCGACGGGAAGGCCGGTCCGACGCGCGAGTCGCGCGCGCTCGGGGTCCAGGCGCGCTCGCTCGAGGTCTACGCGCAGCTCGGGCTCATCGATCGCGTGCTGGCCGAGGCGACCTCCGCGCCCGCCGTCATCCCCGGGTTCCGCGACCGGGCGTTCGGGCGCATCTCGCTGCGCGGACTCGGCGCGGGCGTCACGCCCTACCCCGAGCTGACGGTGCTCGAGCAGAGCCGCAACGAGCGCATCCTCGCCGAGGCCCTCGACGAGGCGGGCCGACCCGTGCGGTGGGGCCATCGCGTCACCGGGCTCGAGGTGCGCGGCGACGGCGTGCTCGCGACCGTCGACGCCCCCGACGGGGCGGTCGGCATCGCGGCGCGCTACTGCGTCGGCGCCGACGGGGCGCACTCGTTCGTGCGCGAGGCGCTCGGGATCGCCTTCGAGGGCGTCACCAACGAGCACACCTTCTTCGTGTCGGATGCGCGCGGGGTGCGCGGGCTCGACGGCGACGCCGTCAACCTCCGGTTCGCGCCCGACGACTTCCTGCTGGCGTTCCCGATGGGGCGCGATGAGGGCGGCGCGCACCTGCGGCTGCTCGGCATCGTGCGCGACCGCGACCTTGCGCCGGACGGCACCCTGCCCGAAGGGCTCGTCCGCCCGCGCCTGGCCCGCGAGTTCGCCGTCGACTACGACGACAGCACCTGGTTCGCGACGTATCGGCTGCACCATCGGCTCGCCGCGCGGTTCCGGCAGGGCCCGTGCTTCCTCGTCGGCGACGCGGCGCACATCCACTCGCCGGTCGGGGCGCAGGGCATGAACACCGGACTGCAGGAGGCGCACAACCTCGCCTGCGCCTTCGCCGACGTGCTGCTCGACGGGCGGCCGGATGCCCGGCTCGACCGGTACGAGCTGGAGCGCCGCCCCGTCGGAGCGACCCTCGTCGCGACCACCGACCGGCTCTTCGCCGCCGTCACGAGCGAGGCGAGGCGGGCTCGCTTCGTGCGGGGCCGGCTGCTGCCCGTCATCGGGCCGCTCGGCGTGCGCCTGCTGCCGCGGCTCGTCGGCGGGCGCCGGGTGTTCGGCTACCTCTCGCAGACCCGCATCCGGTACCGGCTGTCCGAGGCATCCGGCGACCCGCGCTCGCCCGTGCTCGGCCGGCGGCTGCCGTGGACGGGCGGCAACTACGAGGTGCTGCGCACGCTCGGCTGGCAGGTGCACGGCTACGGCGTGCCCGACTGGGTGGTGCGCCGGGCCGGCGCCCGCCTCGGCATCGAGGCCCACGCCTTCGATCGCGACCCGCACGGCCGGCTGCGGCGCGACCGGCTCTACCTCGTGCGCCGCGACGGCTTCGTCGTCGCCGAGGCGGTCGGCCCGCAGCGGCGGGGCTGGCTCGAGGGCATGCGCGAGGTGCTGCGCTGCCACGCCGGGGCGGTCGATTCGCCGGTCGAGTAGCGGAGCGCATCGAGACCCGGCCCGCGCGGTGCGGGTCGGCGTATCGTGGAGCCAGTTGCAGCACGACGACGAGGTCGAGGAGGTCGCCATGGCCGTCATCGCGTGGATCGGACTCGGGCACATGGGCGGCCCGATGGCGGGCAACCTCGTCGCCGCCGGGCACGAGGTCACCGGGTACGACGTGGTTCCGGAGGCTCGCGACGCGGCCTCCGTGCGAGGCATCCGCATCGCCGGCTCGATCGACGAGGCCGTCTCGGGGGCCGGCGCGGTCTTCACCTCGCTGCCCCGCAGCGAGCACGTGCGCGAGGTCTACGCGGCGCTCTGGGAGGCGGCGCCCCGCGGCACCCTGCTCGCCGACACCTCGACCGTCGACGTCGAGACCTCGCGCTGGTGCCACGACGAGTCGGCGGCGCGCGGCCACCGCTTCGTCGACTCGCCCGTCTCGGGCGGCATCGCGGGGGCGGCGGCCGGCTCGCTCACCTTCATGCTCGGCGGCGAGGCGGATGCCACTGCCGCCCTGCGCCCCCTCGTCGAGCCGATGGCGGGGCACGTGTTCGAGCTCGGCGGTCCGACGAGCGGCATCGCCGCGAAGCTCGCGAACAACCTGATGCTCTTCGTCTCGCTGCTCGGCGTGGCCGAGGGGGCCGCGCTCGCCGCATCGCTCGGGCTCGACCCCGCGCGGTTCTTCGAGGTGGTCTCGGTGTCGTCGGGGGAGTCGTGGCCGGCTCGCACCTGGTACCCCGCGCCGGGCGTGGTGCCGACGAGTCCCGCCAACCACAACTTCGATGCGACGTTCACGGCGGTGCTGGCCGAGAAGGACCTCTCCTTCGCCGTCGAGGCCGCCGCCGCGGCCGGGTTGCGCATCCCGGCGGCGCGCATCGCGCTCGACCAGTTCGAGCGCCTCATCGGCGAGGGCTACGGCGACAAGGACTGCAGCCTCATCGCGAAGTTCGCCTCGGCCGACGGGCGGGTGCCGGGCTTCGACCCGCTGGCGGGGTAGGCCGAGCAGGGCCGCGTTCTCGAAGCAGGCGGACACGCCGCGACGCGCTCGGGAACAGGCGCCACCGGTCGGTTCGCGTCGGGGTCGCCTGTTCTCGCGACGGCGTTCGGCGAGGCGCGGGCGCTATTGCGACGCCGGCACGCGCTGCACCGCCGCGATCACCTCGCCGAGCCGGTCGCGCAGGGCGCCGAGCTCGTCGAGGCTCATGCCGAGCCGATCGACGACCTGCGGCGGGATCTCGAGGGCCCGCTCGCGCAGCGCGCGGCCGGCCGCGGTGAGTTCGACGTCGAGGGCGCGCTCGTCGCGGGCGCTGCGCCGCCTGGTCAGGTAGCCCTGCGCCTCGAGCCGCTTGAGCAGCGGCGAGAGCGTCGCGGGCTCGAGCTGCAGGGCGTCGCCGATGTCGCGCACCGTGCGCGGGCTGCGCTGCCAGAGCGCCAGCATCACGAGGTACTGCGGGTGGGTGAGGCCGAGCGGCTCGAGGATCGGCCGGTAGACGCCGATCACGCCGCGCGCGGCGACGGCGAGGGCGAAGCAGACCTGGTTCTCGAGGGCGAGC
>JBDIAF010000118.1:0-5677 GCA_039812245.1 Agromyces sp.
AGGAGGCGCTCACGCTCAGCGACCGCATCGCGGTCTTCAACGCCGGCCGCATCGAGCAGCTCGGCACGCCCGCCGAGCTGTACGAACGGCCGGCCTCGCGGTTCGTCGCCGACTTCGTCGGTACCTCGAACCTCTTCGACGCCGAGGTCTCGGCGGCCGTGCTCGGCCGCGAGGGCCACCACTCGATCCGGCCCGAGAAGATGACCGTGCGGCCGTTCGCGGCCGCGAACGCCGCGTCGGGGGCCGCGGAGCCCGGCGTGCACGACGCCCGCGGCACCGTCGTCGAGGCGATCTACCTCGGCAGCGGCGTGCGCATCGTGGTCGACCTCGACGCCGGCCCGCGCGTGAGCGTGCTCGAGCAGAGCGTGCGCGGCCGCGTGCACGACGACGCCCACGGCGACCGGGTCGTCGTGTCATGGCACGACGACGACGTGATCGCGGTCGACGGGGCGCCCATCGGCTCGCAGAACGCCACGCCGACCGCCGCGGTCGGCGCCGCCATGCCGGGCATCTCCGGCTGAGGCATCCAGAACCACAGCTCCACCAAGAGAAACAGGAGAGAACCATGAACCGGATGCGGAACGCACGACGCGGTGCGACCGTCGGACTCGCGATCGCCTCGGTCGCGATGCTCACCGCCTGCGGCACCTCGGGCGGCGGCGGAGGCGGCGGCGAGGAGGCCGCCGAGCTCGGCGAGATGGAGGGCCAGGTCTCGATCCTCGCCTGGCCGGGCTACGTCGAGGACGGCTCGAACGACCCGAACGTCGACTGGGTGACGCCCTTCGAGGAGCAGACGGGCTGCCAGGTCACCGCGAAGACGTTCGGCACCTCCGACGAGGCGCTGAACCTCATGAAGACGGGCGAGTACGACGTGGTCTCGGCCTCGGGCGACGCCTCGCTGCGCCTCGTCGCCGCCGGCGACGTCGCGCCGGTCAACACCGAGCTGCTCGAGAACTACGACGGCATCTACGACTTCCTGAAGGACCGCGCCTGGAACACGGTCGACGGAGTCAATTACGGCGTGCCGCACGGCTACGGCGCCAACCTGCTCATGTACAGCACCGACGTGTTCGCCGAGGAGCCCACCTCGTGGGACGTGGTGTTCGACAAGTCGGGCGACTACGCCGGCAAGGTCACCGCCTACGACTCGCCGATCTACATCGCCGACGCCGCGTTGTACCTCATGGCCCACAACCCCGAGCTCGGCATCGAGAACCCGTACGCCCTCGACGAGGAGCAGCTCGCGGCCTCGGTGGAGCTGCTGAAGCAGCAGCGCCAGAACGTCGGCGAGTACTGGAGCGACTACCTCAAGGAGGTGCAGTCCTTCCAGTCGGGCGACACCGTGGTCGGCACGAGCTGGCAGGTCATCCAGAACGTGCTCGAGTCGGAGGGCGGCAAGACCGCCGTCACGCTGCCGAGCGAGGGCGCGACCGGCTGGTCGGACACCTGGATGATCTCGTCGAAGTCGAAGAACCCCAACTGCGCCTACGCCTGGCTCGACTACATCTCGAGCCCCGAGGCGAACGCCATGGCCACCGGCTACTTCGGCGAGGCGCCGTCGAGCGACGCCGCCTGCGAGTACCGCGAGGACTGCGAGGCGTACCACGCCGGCGACGCCGACTACGCGTCGCAGATCTGGTACTGGACGACCCCGATCGCCGAGTGCGTCGACGGCCGCACCGACGTCGAGTGCACCGACTACGCCGCCTGGACGCAGGCCTGGCAGGAGATCAAGGGCTGATCGGATGCCGGGTGCCCCGCCCCTCGCGGGGCGCCCGGTCCCATCCGCCCCATCCACGCTGAAAGGACGGCAATGACGCTCTCCACCCGTGCGGTGCCCCGCCCGCGCGACACCTTCGCCCGCCGGGGCTCGGCGTACTTCAGCGCCCACCCGCGCGTGCGGCTCGCCCTGCTGCTGAGCGCCCCGCTGTTCTGGCTCGGCGTCGTCTACATCGTCGCCCTCGTGCTGCTGCTCGTCACCGCGTTCTGGCAGGTCGACAGCTTCACGGGCGAGATCACCACCGAGTTCACGCTCGACAACATCGTCGAGGTGCTCACCGGCTCGCTCTACCAGACGGTCACGCTGCGCACCGTGGGGGTGGCGCTCGCGGTGACGGTCATCGACGTCGCGCTCGCGCTGCCGATCGCGTTCTTCATGGCGAAGGTCGCCTCGCCCCGCATGCAGCGGGTGCTGCTCATCATGGTGCTCACCCCGCTCTGGGCCTCGTACCTCGTGAAGGCGTACGCCTGGCGCTCGGTGCTCTCGCAGGACGGCATCCTCGAGTGGCTCGTCTCGCCGTTCGGCGGGCACACGCCGGGCTACGGCCTGCCCGCGACCATCATCACGCTCTCGTACCTGTGGTTGCCGTACGTGATCCTGCCGATCTACGCCGGACTCGAGCGCGTGCCCGACTCGCTCATCGAGGCATCCGGCGACCTGGGCGGCAAGAGCTGGAAGACGCTGCGCCTCGTGGTGCTGCCGCTCGCCCTGCCCGCGATCATCGCGGGCACGATCTTCAGCTTCTCGCTCTCGCTCGGCGACTACATCACGGTCAACATCGTCGGCGGCACGAGCCAGATGCTCGGAAACCTCGTCTACACGAACGTCGGCGCCGCGAACAACCTGCCGCTCGCCTCGGCGATCGCGCTCATCCCGATCGTGATCATCTTCGGCTACCTCTTCCTCGTGCGCCGCACCGGCGCCCTCGACAACCTCTAGGCCGTTTGGATCGATATGCGACTCTCGCGAACCTCCCGCGTCGTGCTCGGCGTCGTCACCGGGCTCATCCTCGTCGTCGTGTACGTGCCGCTGCTCGTCGTGCTCGTGAACTCCTTCTCGACCTCGACCTCGCTCAGCTGGCCGCCGCCGGGCTTCACCCTCGAGTGGTGGGGAAAGGCGTTCCACAGCGCGGGGGCGCTCGAGGCGGTCGGCACGAGCGTCGTCGTCGCCCTCGTCGCGACGGCGGTGTCGCTCGTACTCGGCACGCTCATCTCGATCGCGCTGCAGCGCTTCGCGTTCTTCGGCCGCGACGCGATCAGCCTGCTCGTGATCCTTCCCATCGCCCTGCCCGGCATCATCACCGGTATCGCGCTGAACAACTTCTTCCGCACGATCATGGGGGTGCCGCTGTCGATCTGGACGGTGGTGATCGCGCACGCGACCTTCTGCATCGTGACCGTGTTCAACAACGTGATCGCGCGCCTGCGCCGGCTCGGGCTGAACCTCGAGGAGGCCTCGGCCGACCTCGGAGCGGGCATCTGGACGACGTTCCGGCTCGTGACCTTCCCGCAGCTGCGCTCGGCGCTGCTCGCGGGCGGCCTGCTCGCCTTCGCCCTGTCGTTCGACGAGATCATCGTGACGACCTTCACGGCGGGGTCGGGCGTGACGACGCTGCCGATCTTCATCCTGAACAACATGTTCCGGCCCGCGCAGGCGCCGATCGTCTCGGTCATCGCCGTCGTGCTCGTCATCGTGTCGATCGTGCCGATCTACATCGCGCAGCGACTGAGCGACGAGCGGAAGTAGGGTCGCGGGGCGCCCGCCGAGCGAACCCAGGAGGGCGGAGGCTGCTCAGGACGAGATGGGGGGACCCGTCCTGAGCAGCTTCCGTCTTCCTGAGCAGCGTAGGGCGACGCGAAGGGATGCCCCGGCGGACTGTCCACAGCCTGTGGATAACGCTGCGGAGAAACTGTGGACAACCTCGGGGCTCTGGCGGCGGACGCCGCCCGGTGCGAGCATGTCGCCGACCCGAGGGGGCAGACATGTCGATCATCAGCACCGTGCCGGAGACCGAGGCGACCGGAGCGGTCGCCGAGCTGTACGCCGCCGATCTCGACGAGATGGGCTACGTGCCGCCGCACACCCGGGCGATGGCGATGAATCCCCAGGCGCTGCAGGCGTTCCAGCAGCTCATCCGCTCGGTCGTGCCGACGCTCGGCCTGCGCGGCTACGAGCTCGTCACGCTCGCGGCGGCGCGCGGCACCCGCTCGGCGCACTGCCGCCTCGCGCACGGCGCGAAGGTGCTCGCCCGCGACCTCTTCGACGAGGCGCAGCTCGAGCGCTTCGCGATCGACTACCGCGATGCCGGCCTGAGCGACGCCGAGGTGGAGATGATGGCCTACGCCGAGAAGGTCGCGCTCGACTCGCGGTCGATGACGGATGCCGACGGGCGGCGTCTGCGCGATGCGGGCTTCACCGACCGCGAGATCGTGGACATCACCATCGCGGCGGCGGCACGGCTCTACTTCGGCGCCGCACTGCAAGCGCTCGCGGTCGACGTCGACGTGCCGCCCGTGCTCGGCGCCGCGACGGTCGCAGCGCTCGACCCGCGCTGAGGCGGGCGCCTCGACGGAGCAGCCGCGCGCTCGCTCACGTCGTGAACACCGGTGGGCGCTGCGAGTTCGCAGGATGAGCGGCGCCATCCCCCGATATCCGGGGGATGACGCCTGTGGTCCTGCAAACTCGGGCGCGTGCCGGCTCAGCCGTGCACGTGGATGTGCACCTGCACCTCGCCGTGCGGGGCGGGGCGTGCGAAGCGCTCGGGGCGGCCGCGGTGGGGGCGGCCGTGCTCGACCGCACCGTGCTCGACCGCACCGTGCTCGATCCGGCCGCGCTCGACCCGGCCGTGCTCGCGGCGCCCGCGGTGGTGCCGCTCGTGATCGCACGGCTCGTCGGTGAAGCCGCCGTGCCCGTGCCGCCGTTCGTCGACGGCGTCCGACTGCCAGTGGCCGTGGCCCCGGCCATGCCGGTGACCGTCGTGCCCGTGCCCGCCGTGCCTGCGGCGGCCGTGGTGCTCGTGCCCGTGCTCGTCGCCGACGCGGCGACCGCCGCGACGACCGCGGGGGAGGGGCTGCGACTCGTCCCAGCCCAGCTCGCGCGCGACCGCCTCGAGCGTGCGCAGGGTGGTGGCGAAGTCCTCCTCGGAGACCGCGCCCGCGATGCGCGAGCGCAGTCCGTCGACCCTGGACTGCAAGCGCTCGCGGGCCTCGCGTCCGGCCTCGGTGAGGCCCGGGCGGTGCGGCTCGGCGCCGGTCGGCTCGAGCCAGCCGTGTTCGGCGAGGCGGTGCAGCAGCTGCGGCCGGGCTTCGAGCTTCGCGGCGAGGTGCTCATCGGACTCGCTGCCCGCGAGCAGGTTGAGCGCACGCCAGTCGCGACGGCCGAGGCCCTCGTCGGCGAACAGCTCGGCCATCTCGTCGGAGAGGCGGCGGTCGACGAGCTTCAGCCAGAAGCCGAAGGGGCGACGCCTGGGCGTCGTCGCATCGGCGTCGGGCGCGGCTGCGTCGAAACGCTCGTTCTCGTTCTCGTTCTCATCGGTGTTCATTCGGTGTTCCTTTCACGGTGCGGCTCGGGGCCGCCCGGCGCGCGATGCGCGCTGATTCGATATTGCATGTCTCATGACATGTATATGTACTATGACATGCATGAGGGAGAGCGGTCAAGCGGGGTTCGGCGAATCCTCAGCTTCGGGCGATGACGCATCGGGGCGACGGCCGGGGCGCGAGCAGGGCGATCCGGATGCCTCGGGCGACCCGGTCACCCGCATCGAGGCCGCGCTCGGCGCCCTGCGCGGAGGGCCGCCGCCGGGCTTCGGTCGCAGCGGCCGTGAAGGCGGGCGGCCGAGGGGAGCCGGGCCCGGCGGGAGGGAGGGGGCGGCGGGGGACGGCGCGGAGGACTCCC